>JALOLI010000167.1 GCA_025456165.1 Acidimicrobiia bacterium
CCTACAACTGCCTCGACCGGCACCTGGAGAAGGGCGGGGACAAGGTCGCCTACTACTTCGAAGGCGAGCCCGTCGGTGACGCCCGGGTCATCACCTACAAGCAGTTGCACGAAGAGGTGTGCCGCTTCGCCAACGCCCTCCTGAGCCTCGGGGTGACGAGGGGCGACCGGGTGGCCATCTACCTGGGCATGGTGCCCGAACTGCCGGTGGCCATGCTGGCTTGCGCTCGCATCGGGGCCATCCACTCCGTGGTGTTCGGCGGGTTCTCGGCCGACGCCCTGGCCCAGCGCATCCAGGACCAGGAAGCCAAGGCCCTGATCACCGGCGACGGCGCTTACCGGCGCGGGACGGTCTTCCCGTTGAAGGCCAACGCCGACACTGCTGTGGCGGCCTGCCCCTCCATCGAGAACGTAGTTGTGGTCAAGCGCACCAACAACGAGATCGCCTGGACCGAGGGCCGCGACCACTGGTACCACGAGATGATCGCCGCCGCCTCGCCGAAGAACGAGCCCGTGGCCCTGAACGCCGAGGAGTTGCTGTTCATCCTCTACACCTCGGGGACCACGGCCCGTCCCAAGGGCGTCGTGCACACCACCGGCGGCTACCTGACCGGGGCCATGGCCACCCATAGCCTGGTGTTCGACATCCACGACGACGACATCTACTGGTGCGCCGCCGACATCGGCTGGGTGACCGGGCACACCTACATCGTGTACGGCCCGCTGGCCAACCACACGACAGGCATCCTCTACGAGGGCACGCCGGACTTCCCCGAGAAGGACCGGATCTGGCAGATCATCGAGAAGTACAAGGTCACCAAGTACTACACGGCGCCGACGGCGATCCGGTCCTTCATGAAGTGGGGCGACCACTTCCCCAAGGGGCATGACCTCTCGTCGCTCAGGTTGCTGGGTTCGGTAGGCGAGCCGATCAACCCCGAAGCCTGGATGTGGTACCACACGGTGATCGGCGGCGAGCGCTGCCCCATCGTGGACACCTGGTGGCAGACCGAGACGGGGTGCATCCTGATCACCCCGCTGCCCGGGGCCCTGGCCACCAAGCCGGGCTCGGCCACCAAGCCGTTCCCCGGGGTCGGCGCCACCGTGGTGGACGACCAGGGCAACGAGGTGCCGCTGGGCGGCGGCGGGTACCTGGTGCTGACCCGCCCCTGGCCGGCCATGCTGCGCACGCTGTACAAGGACGAGGAGCGCTTCGTCTCGGCGTACTGGTCGCAGGTGCCGGGCAAGTACTTCGTCGGCGACGGCTGCAAGCGCGACACGGACGGCTACTACTGGCTCCTGGGCCGGGTGGACGATGTGATGAACGTCGCCGGGCACCGCATCTCGACCACCGAGGTCGAGTCGGCCCTGGTGGCCCACCCCAAGGTGGCCGAATCGGCCGTGGTCGGCCGGAGCGACGAGATGACCGGCCAGGCGATCGCCGCCTTCGTGACGCTGCGCGCCGGGATCGTGGGCGACGAGGCCCTCATCAAGGAACTGCGCAACTGGGTCGGCGAGAAGATCAGCCCCATCGCCCGTCCCAAGAGCATCGTGTTCACCGACGACCTGCCCAAGACGCGTTCGGGCAAGATCATGCGGCGCCTGCTGCGTGACATCTCCGAGCAGCGCCACCTGGGCGACGTGACCACGCTGGCCAACGCCGACGTGGTGCGTGAGATCGCCGGCCTGGCCCAGACTGCCCCCAAGGAAGACTGAGCCGAGCCCAGAGCCGAGAGTGCAGGGAGGGGAGGCCCCGGGCCTCCCCTCCCTCTGATTGTGGCCTCCGGTCTGGCCCCGGGACCTTTTCCACCACGCCGGTATTGCTAAATGGGTCGGAGGGTGCTAGAAAGGGGGCAGCAAACAAGCCCCTCCAGGGAGGTCCCGAAGTGCAGGCGACGATGCGAGCCACCGGCATCGGCCGGGCGCGGCGGCGGCCGCGCAACTACGGAGAGAACCGGGTGTGCGCCTCGGAAGCGTGCGGCGTGCGCCTCTCCCGCTACAACAAGGCCGATCACTGCTTCCAGCACGCTCCGGCGAGCTTCCCGCGCCTGCGCGGGGAGTTCAGCGAGGGCTGGGCCTCGCGTCAGGCCTGATTCCCTTCTAGAGCTTCCCTCCCGGCTGCGCCCCACACCCCCCGGTGGGGCGCAGTCGCGTCTAGGCCCGCACGATCCACGTCTGGCGGGCGAAGCCGTGGAGCCGGCCGTCGGCGGCGAAGAAGGCAGTGCCGGAGTACAGCTTGCGGCCGTCGCGGCCCAGGGGCCAGCCGACCGCGATCCCGGCCGTGCCCAGGGGGATGGGGGCCACCATGCGGGCGGCCATGCGCCCCAGCACCACTCCCGTGTCTTCCATCTCGCGCTCCATCGCCCACGCCCCCGGGCAGTCGAGCAGCGACCAGGCGATCTCCCCGGCCAGGAAGCCTGCGGTGGAAGGGAGCGAAGGGTCGGCCGGCACCGGGGCGGCCACCAGGTCCCTGCCCGGGACCCATCCCGGGAACACCCGCAGGCCGTCGCCGGGGGCGCGGGCCGGGCCGCACACGAAGCAGCCGGGGAAGAAGTGGCGCTCGAGCCCGGCATAGGCGCGGGCGGCGGCCTCCGCCTCGGCGAAGGTGGGGGGTGGGGGCACCTCGATCTCCAGGTGCGCCGGCACCGCCTCGGCGACCAGATCGGGGCCGTCGTGGACCAGCACGCGTTCTCCCTCGCGGGTGACTGCCAGGGGCCGCTCCAGCGGCGGCGGGCGGCGCAGGGTGACCTCGGCGTCGCCGTTCACGAAGCCGGCCACGAGGCCGCAGGTGTAGCCGCCGTTGCCCGACTCCTCCGGCCCGCGGAAGCGCCGGGCGATGAGGATGCTCCCGCTCACAGCACCTGGCTCAGGAACGACTTGGTGCGCTCCTGTTGCGGGTTGGCGAACACGTCCCGCGGCGGGCCCTCCTCCAGGATCGTCCCCTGGTCCATGAATATGAGGCGGGTCCCCACTTCCCGGGCGAACCCCATCTCGTGGGTGACCACCACCATGGTCATGCCCTCCGCCGCCAGCCCCTGCATGACGCAGAGCACCTCGTTGACCAGCTCCGGGTCGAGGGCCGAGGTGACCTCGTCGAACAGCATCAGGTCGGGCTGCATGGCCAGGGCGCGGGCGATGGCCACCCGCTGCTGCTGGCCGCCGGAGAGCTGCGAGGGCCAGACGTCGGCCTTGTCGGCCAGGCCCACGTGGCTCAGCTGCTTCAGGGCGCGCTCCCGGGCTTCGTCGCCCTTCAGGCCGAGCACCTTCTCCAGGGCCAGCGTGATGTTCCCGGTCACGGTGCGGTGCGGGAAGAGGTTGAACTGCTGGAACACCATGCCCATGCGGGTGCGGGCGGCGTTCAGGTCGGTGTGGATGTCGGTGAGCTCCTGCCCCTGGAAGAACACCTTGCCCTCGGTGGGTTCCTCGAGCAGGTTGACGGTGCGCAGCAGGGTGGACTTCCCGGAGCCGGAAGGCCCGATGAGCACCAGGACCTCGCGGGGGAACAGCTCCAGGTTGATGTTGCGCAGCACGTGCAGCTTGCCGAACCACTTGTTGACGTCTTCGAGCCGGACGATGGGCTCGTTCATGCGCGCTCCTTCCATCATCCGACCACGCTCGTCAGGCCGCTGCGCAGCTTCCGCTCCAGGAAGGTGACCAGGCGGATCATCGGCAGCGTGATGATCAGGTAGCCGGCGGCGGACCCCAGCCAGGCGGTGGCGTTGAACGAGGAGTTGTAGATGTCCCGCCCGACGCCGAGCAGCTCCTTCTGGAAGAAGGCCAGGCCCAGCACGATCACCAGCGAGGTGTCCTTGATGAGGATCACGAACTCGTTGGTGAGGGGCGGGATGACCCGGCGGATGGCCTGGGGCACGATCACGAAGCGCATCGCCTGGAAGTAGGAGAGGCCCAGGCTGCGGGCCGCTTCGATCTGGCCCCGCTCCAGCGACTGGATCCCGGCCCGGTACACCTCGGCCGAGTAGGCGGCCAGGTTCAGGGCGAGCACGGCAATGGCCACGCGGTACGGGCCGCTGGTCCCCGAGAAGAAATCGAGGCGCAGGGCGGTGACCACCCCGAGGCCGGCGAAGGACAGCTGCCAGATCAGCGGCGTGCCGCGGAAGAAGTTGATGTACAGCCGGGCCGGGGCGCGCACCACGGCGCGCTTGGACATGGTGAACAGGGCGAGGACCAGGCCCAGGAACATGCCCAGCGCCCCGCCCAGGATCGAGAGGATCAGC
>JALOLI010000168.1 GCA_025456165.1 Acidimicrobiia bacterium
CGTGGACCCCGAGGCCCACGACCTGTTCCTCGCCGCCGCCGCGGCCGTCGTCGCCGACACCATCGTCGAGGACGGCTGCCTGGAGTACGCCTTCTGGGCAGACCCGGGACGGCGGGGGCGCTTTCTCGTCTTCGAGGAATGGGAGTCCGAGGCTCATCTCGATGCCCACCTTCGCGCTTCCCACCTGAGGGCTTTCCAGGCGACCCTCGCCGAGATCGGCCTGCGCCGGGCCACGGTGCGCCGCTACCAGGTGGAGGCGGTGCGCCCCCTCTGAACCGTCGGGGCCGGCTCTCCCGGCGGGCTCGGCGGGCGCTGCGATACTTCCCGCCACCACCGCCAGGAGGAACGATGATCGTCGCCGCCGCCACCTTCTCCGTACCCCCCGACCGGCACGAGGCCCTGGTGCAGGCCGCTCTCGAGATCACCACGCCCTCGCGTGCCGAAGAAGGCTGCGTGGAGTATGAGTTCTGGGCGGATCTGCAGCAGCCGGGCCGCTTCCACGTCTTTGAGGTCTGGGCCACTCAGGAAGCCTTCGAGCGCCATCTGGGCACCCCGCACCTCAAGGCCTTCCGCGAGGCACGGGCCCGCCTGGGAGTCCTGAGCTTCGACCTCCACCGCTACCGGGCGGAGTCTGCCGACCCCGCCTGAGGGGGTGCGCCAATAGGCCGCCGCCCCTCGCCGGATGTCGGCCGGTGGTTGGGCGGCATTCGGCCCTAAGGCGGACCTATTCGCGTACCCCCTGAGCCATCAGCGGGCTCGGCGGCTCACCACGATTCGCGCGACCAGCCGGCCACCAGGCCTGCGGTGCACGGCCCCGGGGCAGCCTCGGCGTAGTGGAGAACCCCGAAGGCCGAGTAGTGCACCGCGAACCAGCGCCCGGAGACGCTCTGGCCGAAGAGGCACACCCCGGCCGTGGCCGGGTCCCGGGTAACGACCGTCACCGCCCCCGGCGCGCCCGCGGCCGAGTACTGCAGTGAGGGCTCGGCGCCGAGCAAGACGGCCTCGTCGCTGGTGAAGACCCCCTCTTCCAGGAAGACCAGGCCCTGCACGTGGAATGCGGCCACCAGGTCGGCCTGCATCTCCTTGTCCCGCGTCGTGGTCACGAACCCGCGGTAGGTAGGGAAGGCCAGCGCCACCAGGATGCCGACGATCAGCAGGGTCACCCCCAATTCGATCAGGGTGAACCCGTCGTCGGACCCGTTGCGGCGGGCGCCTCGCACCCCTCCGCTTTCGGTCTCCTGCCCGGCCTCCTTGATGTCTTTGCCGACGGCCGCCCCCCGCTCCCCGCGCAACCGAGGAGCCCCCGGGTCACCCCGGGGGCTCCTCCCACTCGGCCGATCGCCGCTTTCGTCAGGCGGCGGCGGGATTGCGCTTGCGGCCCAGCATGAAGAGGCCGCCGAGGGCGAGCACCGCGCCCAAGCCGATGGCGGCGTAGGGGATGATGGTCCCGAAGAGGTTCATCATCGTCTTGCCGTCGTTGGCGTCTTCCTTGGCATCGGCAATCGACTGGTCGGTCGCCTCGTAGGTCAGGTGGAACACCTCGACCTGGCCGGTGCCCAGGGCGATGTAACGAGCCTCTTCCTTGGCGTAGTCGATGAGGACGCCGGTGGTGGGCTCCACCCAGTAGTGGGACTCGTAGCTGTACAGGTAGCTCAGGGGCACCGGGTCGGGCAGCAGCGGCAGGAGCGCCGCCAGGCCCTGGAGCATCTCCGGAGGCAGGTTGAGCATCGGGGCGAGGCCGCCCAGCGTCGCCTTGGGCATCGCGGCGGGGAACATCGCCAGCACGACCGGATCCTTGATGGCCGCCGGCTCGCCCGCCGAACGGAAGTGGTAGGTGTTGATCCCCTCGTGCTCTTCCTCGGCGACGAACTCGGCCGGCATGGTGGCCTGGTAGTCGTCGTTCCACCCGTCGTAGGTGCGCTGTTCGGTCCCGATGGGGAAGCCGATGACGAGGCCCTCCCGGGCTTCATTCACCGCGGTGTTGTCGGTGAAGTTCGGGATGTGCTCGGTGGTCTTGCGGTCGATGGTGTACCAGAACTGCTGAGTGGGCTGGATCGGATTGCCGTCCGGCCCGAGCATGGTGGCTTCCTCGAGGACGAGGGCCTTGTTGCCGTCTACCTGCTCGGTGGTGACGTGCCGGTTCACCGTGATCGGGACGTCCCGCAGGAACAGGTTGGACAGATCCATCGACTGGAGAGCCACCGGGTTGAGCATGACCTCCAGCGTGCCCTCATAGGTGCGGGTGCTGTCCACGTCGTCGGGGAACACCGCCATCATCGGCAGTAGGGCGAACTTGAGCACCAGGCCTGCGGCGACGAGCAGCAGGCCCAGAAGCAAGACCAGCGAGCCGCCGATCTTTCCCTTCATCATCTTCCTCCCATCGGAAACGCGGCGCAACGGTAGGCGTCGGCGACGCCGCCCGCCACCCGATCTGGGCATCTGCCGCCCGCGGCCCGGCGCTCCCTCAGCCGGCGAACCGGATGGTGACGGTCCTCTCCTCGATGCCGCGAAGCACGCGGACCTCGATCGTCTCCCCCTCGAGGCGGTCCAGGACGGCGTGCAGGTCCTCCACCACGACCAGAGGCCGGCCGGCGGCGGCGACCAGCAAGTCGCCCACCCCCAGGCCGGCAGCCTCCGCCGGGCTCCCCTCCTCGACGAGGCGCACCAGCAGGCCCTCGGCATCGGGCAAGCCCACCGCGCGACGGAGACGCCGGGCCACCGGCACCGGTGCCAGGCCGACGCCCAGGCGCCGGCCCCGCGGCGACTCGCCGGCCGCCAGGGCCCGGGCCCGGGCCTGGAAAGCGGCAGTGGCCGGCAGCGCCAGGTAGAAGCCCTCGCCGAGGCGGTGGGTGTTGAGCCCGACGAGCCTGCCGTCCAGGTCGAGCAAGGGCCCTCCCGACGAGCCGGCGGGCAGGGGCGCGGTGTGCTCTACCGATCCCTCGATGCGGTGACCCCGCGGCCCGCGAAAGGGACGCCCCGTCGCGGACACGAAACCCACGGTGGCCCGAAGCCCGCGGCCGCCCGGATTGGACATCGCCACCACCGGGGTGCCGAGCGTCAGGGCCTCCCCCGCCCCCCACTCGGCCACCGGCGCGTCGCCGGTCGCCACCTCGAGCACGATCAGGTCGCCGTCGACGTCGACTCCGACCACCTCGCTCTCCTCGACCCGGCCGTCGGCGAAGAAGACCCGCACCCCTTCGGGACCGGCGTTGTGGGCGTTGGTGAGCACCCGGTTGGGGCCGATGACCACGCCCGAGCCTCCCGCCCGGTGCCGCACCACCGCCACCACCGCGGGCCCCACCTCGGCCGCCACCCGGCGGAGGGCGCTTCCCCACTCCTCGAGAGACATCGCCGCCTCCTACATACTTGCTACTTGCAAGTGAGTCTAGTCTAAGGGTCCTCCGACTTGCCCGGGAGGACCATGGCCGATCCCACTCCCCTGGCCGCGGCCCTGGCCCGGGTCGGGGATCGCTGGACCCTGCTCATCGTCGACGCGCTCCTGGGAGGCCCGGCTCGCTTCGGCGACCTGTCCGCCGCGGTCGCCGGCATCGCCCCGAACATCCTCTCGGACCGCCTGCGCCGCCTCGAAGCCGACGGCTTGCTGCTCTCCCTCCCCTACTCGGAACGGCCCCCCCGGCACGAGTACCGCCTCACCGGCAGTGGGGCGGACCTCGCCGGGGCCCTGCGCCTGCTCAGCGCGTGGGGCTCCCGCGGTGCCGGCACCGGGGCAACGGAGCACCGCACCTGCGGCACCCCCCTGGAGGCGCGCTGGTTCTGCCCTACCTGCGACCGGGCGGTGGCCGACGACGAGGGGCCGGATCTGGCGTTTGCCTGAGCCCGGCCGGGAATCGCTACGGCTAGGGACCGGCAGCGGCATAGCGTTGGATCCCCAGCCAATCCGAGGACCCTATGAAGCGTTCGATTCCCCTCATCGCCGCCGGTCTGGCGGCCGCCATGTTGCTCGCCGCCTGCTCCGGAGACAGCGCGACCACCACCACCACTGCCGGAGCCACCACTACCGCCCCGGCCGGGACCGACTTCGCAGTTGTCATGGAGTCCTTCTCCTTCACCCCGGCCGAGCTCACCGTCCCGGTCGGAGCCACCGTCACCTGGACCAACCGCCACGGTGCCCGTCACGACGTCGTGGCCGCCGACGGCACCTTCGAGTCACCCCTCTTCGGCGAAGGCGAGACCTTCTCGTTCACCTTCACCGCCCCCGGTGAGTACCCC
>JALOLI010000169.1 GCA_025456165.1 Acidimicrobiia bacterium
CCCCGACAGTACGGACGGGGTGTGACAGCAAAGGATGGGAACTACCGCGTTGTGATCTTATCGCCATGAGGGGCCCCAGACTAGTCGAACACCTGTTCGACCGCCACTACCCTGGGGCCGACCACCCGGCCAGCAGGGCGGCCACATCGCCCGGCCGCTCCCCCACCAGCGCATGCCCCGCCCCGGGGGCCACGGCCACCATCGCCCGGGGGAGGCGGCGCCCCATGTCCTCCGCCAGGGCGGCGTACTTGCGGTCGTCGCCTCCGGCCATCAGGAGCACGGGCATCTCCAGTTCCCCGAGCCGGTCCCCCAGGTAGGGCTGCGCCCCCTGGCCCAGGAGGCGCAGCGCCCCCGCCAGGCCGGCGGCCGTGCTCCCCAGGCGGGCCGCCCGGTCGCCCTGCCGCCACTGCGGCCCCCGGGCGGCCAGGCCGCCGAACAGCGGACGGGAGAGCCACTGTTCCAGAAACGCGTCCACTCCTGAGTCCTCGATGCGGCCGGCCAGCGCCAGGTCCTCGGCCAGGCGCCGCTCCCGCGCCTCCGGATCGGCCACCCCCGGCGAGGCCGAGACCACCGCCAGGCGGTCCACCAGGCCCGGGTAGTCGAGGGCGACGGCAAGTGCCAGGCGGCCCCCCATGGAGTACCCCACCAGGCAGCGGGGCGCGGGGAGGGCGCGCAGCAGGCCGGCCAGGGAGGCGACCGTCTCCTCCCATGGGCGTGGCGGCCGTCCCCCGTGGCCGGGCAAGTCCGGGGTCACCCATTGCCCGCCGGCGAGGGCAGCCACCTCGGCCCACATCGAGCCGCGCTGGGTGAAGCCGTGGAGGGCCAGGTAGGTCAGCACAGGGGGAAGGACTCCACCTCTTCGTAGCGCGGCCCGCCGGGGCCCAGGTGGCTGCGGTACAGCACCACCCGGCTCACCGGCATCGCCAGCCCTATCGGGGGCACGGCCTCGAGGATAGGGGTGACGTCCTGGTCGGGGCGGAGACGGCTCAAGGTCAGGTGGCTGCGGAAGGGCCGGTCCTCGGGAGGGAAGCCCGCCCCCTCCACCGCCTCCTCCACCACCGCCGCCAGGCCCGCGGCCTCACCCTCCCCCTGGTCCACCCCCAGCCAGAGCACGTTGGCCCGCCGCGGCCGGGGGAAGGCACCCAGGCCGCCCCAGCGGAGGGTGAAGGCCGGGCCCCGGTCGGCGCCGTCCACCTCGTGCACCACCCGGTCCGCCGCCTCCTCCTCCATCTCGCCCAGGAAACGCAGGGTCAGGTGCCACAACTCGGGCCGCACCGGCCTCCCCGGCAAGGGACGGGAGAGGTGGCTCTTCAAGTGGTGCACCACCGCGTGGCGAGCCTCCTCGGTGAGGGGGATCGCCAGGAAGAGGCGCATCACCACCCCTCTCCCGTCACCGCCCGGCGCACCGCCTGCAGGGCGGCGGTCGAGGTGAGGGTGCGAGCCCGCTCCCGGTCGGCGGGCATGTGCAGCGTCCGCGCCCACGACCCCTCCGGAGTGCGCACCGCCACCACCATGGTGCCCACGGGAGCCCCGCCCGGGTCGGGGCCGGCCGACCCGGTCACCGCTACCACCACGTCGGCACGCAGACGCCCGGCGCCGCCCTCGGCCATGGCCAGGGCGGTCACCTCGCTGACCACCCCCTCCTCCTCCATCACATCGGGGGGCACCGCGAGCAGCGTCGTCTTCAGGGCCCTGGTGTAGGCGATGACCGCCCCCACGAACACCTCGGAGGCACCCGGCACCGAGGTCAGCCGCTCCGCCACCATGCCGCCCGTAGCCGACTCGGCGGTGCCCAGGGTCCAGCCGCGCTCCCGGCACAGGCGCAGGACGATGCGCTCGATGGTCTCGTCACCGACGCTGAACACCCAGCGCTCCAGGCGGCGGCGCACCTCCGCCTCCATCGGGTCGAGGAGAGCGGCGGCCTCCTCGGAGGAGGCGGCCCGGGCGGTGAGCCGCACCTTGATCTCCCCGGCGCTGGCCAGGAAGGCCACCGTCGGGTTGGTGGACGACTCGTAGAGGTCGGCCAGGCGCTCGGCGATCCCCGACTCGGACTCGCCCCAGCAGCGGATGAGGCGGCTCCGCAGGACCCCGCCGGCGCCCGCCTCCGCCGCCAGGAAGGGAATGACCTGTTCCTCCAGCATCGGCAGCATCTCCTGGGGCACCCCGGGAAGGGCGATCACCCAGGCGGCTCCCACCTTCAAGCGCAGGCCCGGCGCCGTGCCCTTGGCGTTGGGCAGGAGCACCGCCCCCTCCGGGTACTCGGCCTGCCGCAGGTTCGAGACCGGCATCTCCCGCCCGCGCCGGCGGGCCCACAACTCGCGCAGATGGGCGGCGAACTCCTCGCTGTAGGCCATGTCCACCCCGGCGGCGGCGCACATCGCCTCACGAGTGAGGTCGTCCTGGGTGGGGCCCAGGCCGCCCGTGACGATCACCGCGTCGGCCCGGCCGATCGCCTGCTCGAGGGCGGCAGTCACCCGCCCCAGGTTGTCCCCCACCACCACCTGGTGGTAGTGGTCGAGGCCGGCCTCGGCCAGGCGGCGCCCGATCTCGGCGGCGTTGCCGTTGACGATCTGGCCCAGGAGCAACTCCGTCCCGACGGCCAACACCTCCACCTTCATGCCAGCACCTCCGCCACCGTGTCGCTTCCGTAGGACCCGGTGATCCGGGCCTGCAGCCACTCCCCCGCCCGCCCCCGGTCGAGCAGGATCATCCCATCTATCTCCGGCGCCTCGCGGTGGGAGCGGCCCACCGGCGTGCCGTCCTCCACCAGGTCCACCAGCACCTCGGCCACCCGGCCCACCTGGGCGGCGTTGCGCTCGGCGGTGATCCGCTCCTGGATCGCCTCCAGCAGCCGGGCCCGTTCGGCTGCCTCCGCCGCCGGGATCTGCCCGGGGAGGCCCGCCGCCGGCGTCCCCTCCTCCGGGGAGAAGGGGAAGAAGCCGGCCCAGTCGAGGCGCGCCGCCTCGAGGAACTCCCCCAGGCCGGCGACATCGTCGTCGTCCTCCCCGGGGAAGCCCACGATGAACGATGAGCGCAACGCCGCCTCAGGCGCCGCGGCTCGGATGCGGTCGATCAACGCCAGGTGCGCTTCCCCGTCGCCGGTTCGCCGCATGGCGCGCAGCAGGCGGCCCGAGGAGTGCTGCAGGCTCAGGTCGAAGTACGGGGCCACCACCGGGTTCGACGCCACCTCGGCGATCAGGCCGCCGCTCACCTCCCGGGGGTGGAGGTAGAGCAGGCGCAACCGCCGCAAGCCCTCCACGTCCCCGAGGAAGCGCAGCAGGTCGGCCAGGCCTCCCGGCGTGCCCAGGTCCTGCCCGTAGCCGGTGAGATCCTGGGCGACCAGCACCAGCTCCCCCACCCCGGCGGCGGCGAGGGCCTGCGCCTCGGCCCGTACCTCGGCGGGGCGGCGGGAGCGCTGCGGGCCGCGGAACTGGGGGATGGCGCAGAAGGTGCAGGGCTTGTCGCAGCCCTCGGCCACCTTCAGGTAGGCGTAGGGCGTGGACGGGGTGGGCCGGCGCACTTCGTCCAGGATGTCCCGCGGCTCGCTCCGCGGCCCGGTGGGCTGCCAGCCGGTCAGAATGACGAGGCGATCGACGAGGCTGCCGTAGGACACGATGGGAACCACCGCATCGGCCTCCGGGAGGGCGGCGGCCAGCTCACCCTGGTAGCGCTGCGCCAGGCAGCCCAGGACGACCAGGCGGGCTCCCGGGGCCTTCTGGCGGGCCACATCGAGAATGGCGTCCACCGACTCGCGGCGCGCCTCCTCGACGAAGGCGCAGGTGTTGACCATGACCACCTGGGCGTCTTCGACGGCTGCGGCCGGGGCGAAGCCGGCATCGGCCAGGCGGCCGAGCAGCTTCTCGGAGTCGACCTGGTTCTTGGCGCAGCCGAGCGTGGCCAGCCAGACGCGGGGGGCGGAGGGCACGGCGGCGAGTCTAGGAAGGGGGACGTCGCCGCCCCGGGGCCTGGCGCTGCCGGCTCCGCCGCGCCATCATCGGCCCCATGGACCTCAGCCGCGACCTGAGCCTGGCCCTCCGGATGGCCGACGCTGCCGACGCCGTCACCGCTCCCCGCTTCCGCGCCGCCGACCTGCTGGTGGAGTCCAAGTCCGACACCAGCCCGGTGACCGATGCCGACCGCTCCGCCGAGCAGGCCATGCGCGCCCTGATCGCCCGGGAGCGGCCCGGCGACGGGGTGCTCGGCGAGGAGTTCGGCG
>JALOLI010000170.1 GCA_025456165.1 Acidimicrobiia bacterium
TGGCGAACCCCGATGGGCGCCAGGGCGGTGGCCCCCACTTCGCCCCGTCCCGGCGCCGGGCACCAGCGGACGGTGCCGTCCACCCGCACCAGGGCCAAGCCCAACCCTTCCCAGTCCTCGCCGCAGGCCACGTACCAGGCCCCGGCGACCTCCAGGCCCACCCCCACGTAGTGGCCGGCCGTGATGTCCCACTCCAGTTCGACGGCGCGGCCGGCGGCGCGTCCCACGACGCGGCCGGAATAGGTGCCGCCGCCGGGCACCGTCGCCTCGACCTCCCACTCGCCCACCAGCACCGCCGGACCCTCCCCTGCCAAACTCAGGAATAGCCTACTTGCCACAAGGTGAGGCCATGCGGCGGGACCACGCCCCGCCCCGCCCGCCGATCGCGCGCCGCGATGATCCCGGGGACGGCGGCGGGATCGAGACGCCCCCGCCCGGCCTCGACGCAGATGGCGACCATGGAGCGCACCATCTGATGGCAGAAAGCCGAGGCCTTCACCTCGAAAACCAGCAGGCCATCGGCCTCCCGCCACCAGGCGGCGACGAGCACCCGGCGCACCGTGGAGGCGCCCCCTGCCGCCCGGCAGAGCGAGGCGAAATCGTGCTCTCCCAGGAACCCGGCGGCGGCGGCGTTCATCGCCTCCTCCTCGAGTGGGGAGCCGAAGTGCCAGGTGTTCCAGCGTCGCGCCGGGTCGGAAACCGGGCCGTCGTCGAGGAAGTAGCGATAGGTGCGAGACACCGCGGAACGGCGGGCGTCGAAGCCCTCCGGTACCTCAGTCACCGCCCGGGCCACCACCTCGGGTCCGAGGAGGCGGTTGACGGAGCGTTCCAGGCGCGACGGGTCCAGGGCCTCCGGCACGGACCGCCGTTTCCACCGGGTGGCGCAGGGCCACGGCCAGCGCTTCCTCCAGGCACCCCTGCACCGTCCGTACCCCGGCGTTGGCCGCCCAGCCGCGGAACCCCGATCCGTCGTAGGCCAGGTCGAGGCGGTAGGTGGGCATCAGAGCACCGACAGAGCCGAGAGGATAAGCCAGCCACCGTAGCCTCCGGCCGCGGCAGCCGCCGCCCTTCCCCGCGTCAGGTCGAGCGACACCCGGGCCGCCTGCCAGAGGCAGGCCAGCAGCCACACCGAGGCCACCACCAGGGCGGCCAGCGGCGGCAGGAGGGGGCGCAAAGCCAGCGAGGCCACCAGGGGAGGGAAGGCCAGGCCGGCGGCGGCCATCACGCTGGGGAGGGTGCCGTCGCCCTCCAGGATGTGCCGGCCCGCCACAAGCCCGCCGACCCGAGGATCCCGGGCACGGCCAGCATCAAGTACACCGCTCCCACCACCAGGGCGGAGTCGGCTACGCCCTCACGCGCCAGCACCATGCGCAGGTAAGCCCGGCGCCGCAGCACGAGGCCCTCGAGAATGACACGGAGCATCGGGCGAAAGGATACGAGAGTCGGGCTGCTTGCCGGGGGCGGCATGCATGAGAGGGCCGGGGTGAGGCGCTGTCTGGTTGCTCTTTGCCCTCACCGCTGCGGCCGCCTGGCGGCGTCCTCCGCGCCTCTCCCACCTTCGTGGGAGAGGCACACGAGGCTTGCCCTCACCGCTGCGGCCGCCTGGCGGCGTCCTCCGCGCCTCTCCCACCTTCGTGGGAGAGGCACAGGAGGCTCGCCCACACTGCCGGGCCAGATCCCTCCGACGGATGCCTCCCCCTCCGGCCCCTGCGGGGCCACCTCCCCCGCCGCCGCGGGAGAGGTGGTCAGCGCGCCCGGTTGTGCTCGTCCCGCCAGGCCACCCAGTCCCGCAGGAAGCCCAGGTCGAAGGTGGGACCGCCCAGGCCGAAGGTCGGCTGGGTGATCCCCGCGCCGACCAGGGCGTCGCCGTAGGAGGGGTCCCCGAACTGGGCCGAGGCCACCCCGCCGGAGCGCTCGATCTCTCCGGGGTCCCGGCCGATCCGACGGCACCAATCGTCGAGCACGGCGTTCTTGTGGGCCAGTTCCTCGGGCTTGCCGAAACCGTGCCAGATGTCGGCGTGCTCCGCGGTGAGGCGCAGCGTCACCTTCTCCCCACCGCCGCCGATGAGGAACGGGATGCGGCGGGTTGGAGGCGGGTTGCCCTTCCCCAGGCGCTCCTTGATGACCGGCAGGTTGGCCCCCAGGAGACGCAGACGCTCGGCGGCGGTGCCGAACTCGTAGCCGAACTCCTCGTAGTCCCGTTGGAACCACCCGCTGCCCATTCCCAGGATCAGCCTCCCGCCCGAGATGTGGTCCACAGTGCGCGCCATGTCGGCGAGGTAGTGGGGATTGCGGTAGGTGTTGCAGGTGACCAGGGGGCCGATCTCCACCCGGTGCGTCGCCTCGGCCAGCGACGCCAGCATCGTCCAGCACTCGAAGTGCTTCCCGTCGGGGTCGCCGTACAGCGGGTAGAAGTGGTCCCAGTTGTAGACGATGTCGACGCCGATCTCCTCGGCCTCCACGGCCGCCCGCCGCAGGACGGCGTAGTCGGCGTGCTGGGGATGGATGTGCAGGGCGATCCGAATGGGGCGCACCAGAGGGCTCCTGGGAAGGGGAACGGCGGGAAGATAGCGGCCGGGAAGCAATACCCGGGAAGGCGGTCCCTGCCTAGCCTGGGTACCCCATGAACTCCGCTCCGGAGGTCGCCGTGAAGCCCGCCATCATCCTGCTGCTCGCCGTGGCCCTCTTCGCCCTGGCCCTGTTCGCCGCCGGGTGCGGCGACGATGCCGTCACGACCACCGCCGCCCCCGGGACTACCGGGACCACTGGCACCACCGGGGTCACCACCGCGGCCTGCGCCTACTACGACGTCGAAGGGTGCGCCCTCTACGGCCTGGTGCTGCCGGCCCCGGCCCCCACTGCGACGGCCCTGGTTGCGGTGGCCGATCTGCCCGGGGTGCCCATCGCGGTGTGGCGCACCGACTTCACCTGCACGCTGCAAGCCAACATGGGCGCACCGGGCCCGGTACCCACCGAGCCCACCCGCTTCGCCTACGTGGACGCCGGAGGCATCCGAGAGCGGCGCCTGGCCACCGCGGGAGATGTGGCGCCGCCGATCACCGGCATCCACATCTCCGAGTCGTTCTGGAACCGCTGGGAGGACCAATGGGCCCAGGCTCAGGAAGCCGGAGTGCTGGTGGAGGCGGTGGCGGTGTACCTGCCCCGAGAACTGGTGGCCGACGGGCCTCCTGCGGGCTTTCGCGCCATGGTTCGCCTGCCGTGGCGGCGCACCGACACGCTGGACGCCGCCGTCTACCCCGGTGAGCTGCTCCTGGAGACCGAGGCCTTCCCCGCCGGTTATCTGACCGAACCGGAGCCGCTCGCCTGCGAGTGACCCGCAGCGGGGAGACCGGGAGAACCCCCCTCGCCTCGGAGACTCGGCACTCCCCCCTGGAGGGGGGAGCCGGAGCCGCCGGCTAGATCAGTTCGATGACCGCCATCTCGGCACCGTCGCCGCGACGGGGGCCGAGGCGCACGATGCGGGTATACCCGCCCGGCCGGCCGGCGTAGCGCGGGGCCACCTCGTCGAACAGCTTGGTGACCACTTCACGGTTCTCGATCTCGGAAAGCACCTGGCGCCGGGCGTGGAGCGAACCCGTACGCGCCTTGCTGATGAGCCGCTCCGCCAGCGGGCGGACCAGCTTGGCCCGGGTCACCGTCGTGGTGATGCGCCCCTCCCACAGGAGCTCCTGAGCCAGGTTGCGCATGATGAGGTTGTGGTGGGTGGGGCTGCCGCCGAGACGGGGCCCCTTCTTGGGCTGAGGCATTAGCCGCGGACCTCCTCATCGCGCGCCGAGCGCAGGGAGAGCCCCAGCTCGTCGAGTTTGGCCACCACCTCTTCGAGGCTCTTCTGCCCGAAGTTGGTGATGTTCAGCAAGTCTTCCTCGGTCTTGGTGACCAGTTCGCCCACCGTCTGGATCTGGGCGCGGCGCAGGCAGTTGCGCGGCCGCTCGGACAGGTCGAGCGCCTCGATGGGCAGCTCCAGATCGGGAGACGCCGTCTCGGCCGCGACCACGTCGCCCAGCTCGAGCCCGACGCCCTCCCCGACCCCGGCGAACAGGCCAATCAGCTCCCCCAGCGTCTTGCCGGCCGAGGAGACGGCCTCGCCCGGGTTGACGGCGCCGTTGGTCTGCACGTCGAGGACCAGGCGGTCGAAGTTCGTCATGACGCCGACCTGGGTGCTCTCGACGGTGTAGGCCACCCGGCGCACCGGGGAGAAGATGGAGTCGATGGGGATGATGCCGATGGTCTCGCTGTGGGCATTGCGATCGGCGGAGCGGTAGCCCACGCCGCGCTCGGCGGTCATCTCGATCTCGAGACGGCCGGAGGCCGACATCGTGGCCAGATGCAAGTCGCCGTTGACCACCTCTACCCCGGCAGGGCACTTGATGGCGGCGGCGGTCACCTCGCCCTTGCCCTTGGCGGACAGGTACAGGGTGTGCTGGGGCTCGGAGGCCTCGATGCGCAGCACCACCTGCTTGAGGTTGAGCAGCAGGTCGACGACGTCCTCGACGACGCCGTCCACCGTGGAGAACTCGTGCTGCACGCCTTCGATGCGCACCGTGGTGATGGCCGCCCCCGGGATGCGGGAGAGCAGGGTGCGACGGAGGGTGTTGCCCAGGGTGTAGCCGAAGCCCGGCTCGAGCGGCTCGACGACGAACCGGGAGCGGGACTCGGAGACCTGGATCTCCTCGATCTGGGGACGCTGGACGATGAGCAAGGTACTGCCCCCTACTTCGAGTAGAGCTCGACGATCAACTGCTCTTGCACCTGGGTGTCGATCTGAGCGCGGTTGGGCAAGGCGTGCACCACGATGCGGCGCCCGGGCCCGTCGATTTCCAACCAGTCCGGCTTCGACCGGCCGCCGGCCGTGTCGAGCGAGTGCTGCACGACCAGCATGTTCTTGCTGGCTTCACGCATCGTGATCTCGTCGCCGGCGCGCAGCCGGAACGAGGCGATGTCCACGCGGCGCCCGTTGACCCGGAGGTGGCCGTGGGACACCAGCTGGCGCGCCTGGGCGCGCGACTCGGCGAAGCAGGCGCGGAAGACCACATTGTCGAGGCGGCTCTCGAGGATGCGCAGCAGGTTCTCGCCGGTGATGCCCTTCTGGCGGGCCGCTTCGATGTAGTAGTTGCGGAACTGCTTCTCGAGCACCCCGTAGATGCGGCGGGCCTTCTGCTTCTCGCGCAACTGGATGAGGTACTGGGTGTCGCGCACCCGGCCCCGGCCGTGGTCACCGGGCGGATAGGGCTTCTTCTCGATGGCGCACTTGGAGGACTCGCAGCGGGCGCCCTTCAAGAACAGCTTGGTCTTCTC
>JALOLI010000171.1 GCA_025456165.1 Acidimicrobiia bacterium
GACGAGTACCAGGTCTACGACGGCACCGCCCATCCCTACACCACGGCCCTGCTGTCGGCGGTGCCCATCCCCGACCCGGCGGCGCGCAACCTGGGCAAGCGCATCCTGCTGGAGGGCGACGTTCCCAGCCCGGCGAACCCGCCCAGCGGCTGCCGCTTCCGCACCCGCTGCTGGAAGGCGCAGGGGGTCTGCGCCGAGACCGAGCCCGAACTGATCGATCGGGGCCAGGGCCACCCGGTGGCCTGCCACTTCCCCCAGGTGGAGTTCGACCCGGCGCGGTGAGGGGGTGGCGCGGCCCCGCCCTGGACCTGACGGAGAACCGCCGACCTGCTTGGCTGGTGCCGAGACAACGCAAACGGCGCAGGTCGAGGAGGGGACATGAGGCGGATCCCCGGGGTCGGGGTCATCGGTGCCGGGTTCATCGGGCGGGTGCACGCTCGCTCGGCGAAGCTTGCCGGCGGACGCCTGGTGGGCGTCGTCGGCTCGTCGCCGGACCGCACCCGGGAGCTGGCCGCGGAGTTCGGGACGGACCCCGCGGTCTCCTCGGCAGAGGACCTGATCTCCCATCCCGAGGTGGACGTGGTCCACATCTGCACGCCGAACTACCTGCACGTGCCCCTGGCGGAGGCCGCGCTCCGGGCCGGCAAGCATGTGGTGTGCGAGAAGCCCCTGGCCGTCGAGGCGGCGGGAGCGGCCCGTCTGGTGCGCCTGGCCGACGAGGCCGGACTGGTGGCCGCGGTCCCCTTCGTGTACCGCTTCTATCCCACCGTCCGCGAGGCGAGGGCGCGGGCCGAGCGCGGTGATCTCGGGTCGGTGCGGCTGATCCACGGCAGCTATCTGCAGGACTGGCTGATGGAGGCGGGGGACTACAACTGGAGGGTCGACGCCGGCTTCGGCGGCGCCTCTCGGGCCTTCGCCGACATCGGCTCGCACTGGTGCGATCTGGTGGAGTTCGTCACCGGGCAGCGCATCACCCGTCTGGTGGCTCGGTCGTCCACGGTGCTCGGGGAGCGCCGTCGCAACGCAGGGATTCCCGCGTTTGGCGCCGGCGGAGACGGCGGGGCAAGCGTGGCGGTGGACACGGAGGACGTCGCCGGGGTGCTGTTCGAGACGGACGGCGGCGCGGTGGGGACGGTGATGGTGAGCCAGGTCTCTCCGGGCCGCAAGAACCGGCTGTGGTTCGAGGTCGACGGGTCGGCAGGCGCGGTGGCCTTCGATCAGGAGTGGCCCGAGACCCTCTGGGTGGGCGGGCGCGAGGCGAACGCCCTGGTGGCTCGGGGCTCGCCGGCCAACTCGGAAGGCTCCCGGCGGTTCGACCGGCTGCCGGCCGGCCATCCCCAGGGCTACCTCGATTGCTTCGAAGCGTTCGTGGGCGACACCTACCGCGCCATCGCCGGCGAAGAGCCGGAGGGTCTGCCGCGCTTCGCCGACGGCCGGCGCAGCGTCCACATCACCGAGGCGGTGCTGGCTTCGGCGCGAAGCGGCGAGTGGCGCGAGGTGGAGCCCTGCGGCGCCCCTTGAGGACTGATTGCCGCCGGCCCGGCTCCGCCAGACCAGCGCCGGGAATCCCGCCGGTGGGACGACGCCGAGGCCGGCGCGGCCGCCGGGCGGCTGTAGGCTCACGACGAGGCACCCGAGCCCGTCCGTTCAGAGCTGGTGCCCCGGTGGCGCCCCCAACAGCGGGTGGCCGATACCGCCGGGTACGGAGAGGAAGCGATCGGGGTGCGGCGAGACGACGAACTGGCGAGCCTCGCGCAGGGCTTCGACCTGGCGGTGATCGGTGGCGGTGTGGTCGGCGCCGGCATCGCCCTGGACGCGGCGGCTCGCGGGCTGCGGGTGTGCCTCCTGGAGCGCTCCGACTTCGCCTCCGGCACCTCGAGCCGGTCGACCAAGCTCCTTCACGGCGGGGTGCGCTACCTGCCCCAACTGCGTTTTGGGCTGGTGCGCCAGAGCCTGCGCGAGCAGTTGATCCTGCGCCGCACCGCCGACTACCTGGTGGAGCCGCTCGACTTCGTCATCCCGGTGTACCGGGACCGGGGCTTCGCCGACGCCCCGGCGTGGGCCCGGCGTCCCTGGATCCTGCCGGGCGCTCTCCGCCTGGGCCTCTGGGCCTACGACCGCCTCGGCGGTCGCAAGGGCCAGGATCTGCAGCGGCGCATCTCGGTGGCCGAGGTGCTGGAGAGGTTCCCCCGCCTCCGCCCCAAGGGCTTGCGTCACGGCATCGTCTACCGGGACTACCAGACCGACGACGCCCGCTTCACCCTGGCGCTGGTCCGCACCGCCGTCGCCCACGGGGCCGTCGCCCGCAACTGGGTTGCCGCGGAGCGGGTGACGAATGGCGATGCCGGCTATCTGGTGGAGGTGGCCGACCGTCTCGGCGGAGGGCGGGGCACCCTCCGGGCCCGGGCGGTGGTGGCGGCCACCGGTGCCTTCCCGCCCCCACCCGGGGCCGGCCGCGCCCCTCTGGGGCTGCGGCTGAGCAAGGGAACCCACCTGACCGTGCCCGCCGCCGACCTGGGCCTCACCGGGAGCGCCCTGCTGCTGCCCGAGACCGACGACGGGCGGGTGCTCTTCCTGGTCCCGTGGGCCGGCTACGGCCTGGTCGGCACCACCGACACCGAGTACCACGGAGACCCGGCCTTCCCCGCGCCGACCCGGGAGGACGTCGACTACCTGCTGCGCCATGTTGCCGACTACCTCGAAGGGGGAGCGCCGGCCGTGTTGTCGGCCTGGTCGGGACTGCGAGCCCTGGCCGATGGCGGCGGGGGCGGCACCGCCTCGGCCTCGAGGGAGCACCGGGTGCAGGAGCTGGCCCGGGGTTACTTCCAGGTGGCCGGAGGCAAGCTGACCGGCTATCGCCGGATCGCCGCCGAAGTGGTCGATGCCGTGTGCCGCCGGCTCGGCCGGGGGGAGCGGTGCCGCACCGATGAGATCCCGCTGGTGGGGGCGGGCGGCGCGGCCGCCGAGGAGGTGGGCCGGCGGGCGGCGGCTCGCGGGTTGAGTGAGCCCTGGCCGGCGCGCCTGCTCGGGCGCTACGGCAGCGAGGCGGGCCGAGTCCTGGACCTGATCGACGAGCAGCCCGGGTGGGCGGCTCCCATCGAAGGCACCGTCCACCTGGGGGCAGAGGTCGTCTTCGCCGGCCGGCACGAGTACGCCGCCACCATCGCCGACGTGCTGCTGCGGCGCACCCACATCGGCTGGTCGGCGGCCGACCACGGGCGGGCCGCCGCCGGGGTGGTGGCTTCGTTGCTGGGGGCCGAGCTCGGCTGGGACGGGGATCGCCTCACCGCCGAGCGGCAGCGCCTGGAAGAGACGCTGGCGGCAGAGGGGCTCTAGGCGGGAGGCCGGCCGGGCCACCTGAGGCGGCCGCGACTTCGGTAGTGTGACCCCACCATGGCCGCTCCCTGGCGCTTCCTGGCCGAGCCGCCTCCGATCCCGGGGCTGGTGCTGCGCGGCTTCAGCGGCGAGGAGGACTTCCCGGAGATGCGGCGGGTGAAGCTGGCCGCCGAGGCGGCCGACGGGGTAGATCAGCCGGTCACCCTCGAGGACTTCGCCGTGGTCTACCGGCACCTGCAGAACTGCGACCCGGCCACCGACATGGTGCTGGCCGAGATCGACGGGGATCTCGTCGCCTACGGCCGGGTTACGTGGTGGGAGGAGTACGCCGGAGCCCGCCGCTACACCCCCTTCTGCTTCCTGGCGCCCGAGGGGCGCGGCCGGAGCTTGGGGACGGCCATGCTGGCCCACGGCGAGGCCCGTCTCCGCGAGATCGCCGCCGGGCATCCCGCCGATGGGGAGCGCACCTTCGAGGTGCAGCACAACGACGCCGAGGCCGGGGCGGCCGCCCTGTACGCCGCGGCGGGCTACTCGCCGGTGCTCCACGGGGCCGACATGGTGCGGCCGAACCTGGAGGACATCCCGAATGCGCCCCTGCCGGACGGCCTGATCGTGCGGCCGCCGCGTGACGGCGAGGTGCGCAAGGTGTGGGACGCCGAAGTGGAGGCTTTCCAGGATCACCTCGGGGCGGCCCCGCCGGGGGAGGAGGGGTTCCGGGAGATGCTGGACAGCCCCTATCACGACCCGTCGCTCTGGCGGGTCGGCTGGGACGGGGACGAGGTGGCCGGGCAGGTGCGCAGCTTCATCAACGCCCCCGAGAACGAGGCCATGGGACGCCGGCGCGGGTACACCGAGAACATCTC
>JALOLI010000172.1 GCA_025456165.1 Acidimicrobiia bacterium
GAACCGCCCCCATGCCGATCGACCTCTCCATCGCCCAGGCCGTTGTCGTGTCGGACCCGTCCGGGCCGGCGGTGATCGCCAAGTCCGATACGCTCCCGACCGAGCAAGAGGAGGCGGCGCATAGGGCCATTCTCGCACCTGAGGCGGGCCATCGGCCCGGCGCAGGATGACGGCCGGCCGTAGGATGAAGGCGCCCCGGAGGGCCTACCGCCCCCGCCCCGACCCGGCAGGAGGACGCCGATGTCCCGCACCACCCTCACTCTGGAGCAGCGCATCGAGGCCACCCCCTCGGCGGTGTTCCACGCCTTCACCAACAGCACCGCTCTGCGGGAGTGGCTGTGCGACGCCGCCATGGTGACCCCCCGCAAGGACGGGCGCCTCCACCTCTGGTGGGCCTCCGGCTACCACGCCACCGGGGACTTCACCAAGGTCGTGCCGGGTGAGCGGGTCTCCTTCACCTGGCAGGGCAAGGGGGAGCCGGCACCGACCCGGGTGCGGGTGGCGCTTCGCCCCGACGGTGACGGCACGGTGGTGGAACTGGAGCACAAGGGAATCGGCGGCGGCAAGAAGTGGGCCGGGGCGGCCGCCGCCATGCAGCAGGGCTGGGAGACGGGCCTCGACAACCTGCGCTCGGTGCTCGAGACCGGCCACGACCTGCGTTTCACCCGGCGCCCGATGCTGGGCATCCTCCCCGATGCCCTCACCTCCGAGGCTGCCGCCCGCCTGGGGGTCCCCACCGATAAAGGCATCCTGCTCGGCGGGGTCGTGGAAGGCATGGGCGCCGCCGCCGCGGGGCTCCGGCAGGGCGACGTAATCGTGCGCATCGGGAAGGGCAGGACCCGCGATGGGGCAAGCCTCCAGGCCGCCCTCCAGGGCCACCGCGCCGGCGACGAAGTCGAGGTCGTCTACTACCGGGGAGCGGAGAAGGCCAAGGCCACGATGACGCTCTCGGCCCGGGCATTCGACGAGCCGCCGGCCACCGCCTCCGCCCTGGCCGAAGCGGTGTCGGCCGCCGGCGAGGAGTTCCTGGGCCGCCTGGCCGCCGCCTTCGAAGGCATCGACGACGAGCGGGCGGCCCGCCGCCCCGGTGAGGGCCAGTGGAGCGCCCGCGAGGTGCTCTGCCACCTGATCTCCGCCGAGCGGGCGACCCAGGACTACCTCACCCAGCTGGTCGGCGGCGCCGAGCACTGGATCGACGAGTGGCCCGGCAACCTGGACATCGCCCACGCCGGACTGCTCGCCGTCTTCCCCACCCCGGGCGGGCTGCTGAAGGAGCTGCGGCGCAACCGGGCCGAGACCTGGGCCATGCTCGCCGCCCTGCCCGACGAGTTCGTGGCCCGCAAGGGCTCCTACTGGCGAATGGCCTACGGGCTCATCGAGGGCCGCCTCCACGACGACGGGCACCTGGCCCAGATCCAGGCAGCGCTGGCGGCGGAGTAGCCCGGCTCGGACCACACCGGTTGGGGCCGGCACGCCTGCCCCGACCGGCCCCCTAACCTGCCCCGCGACACCGGAAGGAGTGTGATGCCCCTCGTCGCCGGAGTCGACACTTCAACCCAGTCGACCAAGGTCGTCGTGGTCGATGCCGACACGGGCGCGACCGTGGCCCTGGGCCGGGCCGGGCATGTGGTCACCGGCACCGGCGGGGCGCGCGAGACCGACCCGGAGACCTGGTGGCAGGCCCTGCGGGAGGCACTGGCGGAAACCGGGAAGGCCGCCGAGATCGCCGCCATCTCCGTAGCCGGCCAGCAACACGGCCTGGTGGTGCTCGATGGGTCCGGCCGGCCGGTGCGGCCGGCGAAGCTCTGGAACGACACCGAGTCGGCGGCAGAAGCCGCCCGGTTGATCGCCGACTTCGGCGGGCCCACCTGGTGGGCGGAGCAGATCGGCGTGGTGCCGGTGGCCTCGTTCACCGCCACCAAGTGGGCCTGGCTGCGGCGCGTCGAGCCCGACGCGGCGGCGGCCGCGCGGGCCATCCGGCTCCCGCACGACTTCCTGACGGAGCGGCTCACCGGGGCCGGCGTGACCGACCGGGGCGACGCTTCGGGCACCGCCTGGTGGTCGGCGGCGACCGAGGGTTATGCCTCTCAGGTCCTCGAGCACCCCGGAATCCGGCTCGATCCCCAGATGCTGCCCCGGGTGCTCGGCCCGGCCGAATCGGCAGGCGTGGTGACGGGAGCGGCGGCGGAGTACCTGGGACTGCGGGCCGGGATCCCCGTAGGCCCGGGCACGGGCGACAACGCCGGCGCGGCCGTGGGTCTGGGCCTCGAGCCTGGAATCCCGGTGATCAGCCTCGGCACCTCGGGCACGGCTTTCATGTGCTCCCGCACCCGCGCGGTGGACCCCTCCGGGGCCGTGGCCGGCTTCGCCGACGCCACCGGGCGATTCCTCCCCCTGGCCTGCACGCTGAACTGCACTCTGGCCGTGGATCGGATCGCCGCCTGGCTCGGGCTGGATCGCGAGGCGGCGGCGGAGCGCACCGGCGTGGTGGTGCTGCCCTTCATGGACGGGGAGCGCACCCCGAACCTCCCCAATGCGGCCGCCTCCATCACCGGCCTGCGCCACGCCACCGAACCCGGAGAGATCCTCCTGGCCGCCTACCAGGGAGCGGCCCTCTCGCTGCTCGAGGCCCTCGACGCAATCGACGCCCACAGTTCCGGCATCGACCCCGCCGCCCCCGTCGTCCTCATCGGGGGCGGGGCACAGGGGGCCACCTGGCGCCGGGTGGTGCGGGCGTTGTCGGGCCGCAGCGTCCAGATCCCCGCGGCCACCGAACTGGTCGCCCTGGGGGGAGCCGCGCAGGCGGCCGCCGTCCTCGCCGGCGGAGCACCGGCGGAGATCGCCCGGCGCTGGGACACCCGTCGGGGGATGCTCCTCGATCCGGTGGAGCGCGACACCGCCGCCATCGGGACCATCCGGGAGGTGCGCTCCCGCCTGGCCTCGCTGAACGAGTAGCCCCGCACCCCGGGGGGCCGCACTGCAGAGACGCCGCTCAGCCGCCGCTGGGAGGGCTCCACCTCATGGTGCACTCGGCCACCAGCGGCCGGCCCGGCTCCACCACGAAGGGCTCGTGGTTGAGAGCGTCGGGCGGCGCCGTCTGCGGCTCGACGCACAGCGCATGGGCGCGCTCGGTGAAGACCACCCAGAAGGCGCAGGTCGATTCGATCTCGAGGCGGAGCGCCCCCGGCCAGGTGATGACCGGGTTGGCCGGCACGTCCCCGAAGCAGTCGTCCCACGGCCCCTCGGCCGCCGGGAGCCGGCGGCGGGTGGCGACGCCGTCGTCGTCCCGCTCGAACATGAAGCCGGGGTGGAAGTCGAGCCCCGCCGGCACGCCGGCCACTACCCGGCGGAACCAGGGGTGCCACCCGCACGAGGCCGGCATGGCGCCGGCAGCGGCGTGCACCTCCAGCCGGAGGGCGAGGCTACCGGCCTCGAGCCGGATCTCCTGGCGGGCCCAACCCGGGAAGGGCCAGTCGGGGCCCAGGTCGGTGACGAAGGCCCCGTTCCCCTCGGGCTCCCAGCGGCGCCGGTACACCGACCCGTGGATGGCGTGGCCGCCCAGGGTGCGGGGAAGCTCATGGTCCCGGCCCCCGAAGGAGAAGCGGCCCTGCCGCACCCGCCCGGCGTACGGCGCCATGGGATAGCAGCCCCAGGCGATGGGATCGGCAGCCGGGGCCACGAGCAGCTCGTGGCCCCGGATCTCGAACGAAGCCAGCCGGCACCCGGCGTCGAGATCGACCTCGATGCGGGCATCCCCGGCCGACTGGGAGATCACTAGCCGGACCTGACCGCCCGCCAGAGCGCCCGGTTGACGAGGTTCTCGAGGTGCTCCTGCCGGCCCGAGACCGGAAGGGGGTCCACCTCGCCGGCGACCACCTTCCGCTCCAGGTCGGCGAGGGCCAGGCCGCCGTCCTTGATGGCCGCTCCGAGCGGCCCGGGCCAGCCGGCGTAGCGGGCTTCGCGCGCCGCCTCCAGCCCGCCGTCTTCGATGAGCCGCGCCGCGACGAGCAGCGCCTGCGCCAGGGTGTCGATGCCGCCGATGTGCCCGTGGAACAAGTCGACCCGGTCCAGGCTCTGGCGGCGGATCTTGGCATCGAAGTTGAAGCCCCCGTTGCCGAGGCCGCCGTGGCGCAGGATCTCGTAGAGCGCCAGGCTCATC
>JALOLI010000173.1 GCA_025456165.1 Acidimicrobiia bacterium
GTCAGCTGGCCGACGCGCTCGGGGAACTTCCTGAAGCGGCCTTCGCTCTCGATGACGAGGCGGCCGTCAGCGACGGCCACCTTCAGGCCGCCGGAGGTGAAGGTGCCGCAGAAGACGATCTTCTTGGCTCCCTGGGAGATGTTGATGAACCCGCCGACTCCGAAGACGCGCCCCGCTACCTGGGACGAGTTGACGCAGCCGGCGGCGTCGATCTCGGCGAAGCCCAGGCAAGTGCAGTCGAGGCCGCCTCCGTCGTAGAAGTCGAACTGCAGGTTCTGGTCGACGATGGCGTCCGGGTTCCACACCGCCCCGAAGGCCAGGCCCTGGGTGGGCATGCCACCGGTCCCGCCCTGCTCGACGGTGAGAGTGATTTCGTCGAGGGCGTTGCGCTCGAACGCGATCGCGGCCACGGCGTCGGGCATGCCGAAGCCGAGGTTGGCCACGAAGCCGGGCCGCAGCTCCCGAAAGGCGCGCTCGCCGATGATGCGGCGATGGGTGTCGAGCCCGTCTGTGATCCCGGTGAGGGGAACTCGCTCCTGGCCGGCGTAGGAGGGGTTGTAGGCGTCCACCGCAGTCTGGGTCTGCTCCGGGTCGATCACGATGTAGTCCACCAGATGGCCCGGAACCACCACCTCTCGGGCGGGGAGCGAATGGGCCGGTACCAGTCGCTTGGCTTGGGCGACGACGATCCCTCCGGTGTTGCGGGCGGCGGCCGCCACCGAGAACTCAGAGAGCCGAGCCGCTTCCTCATGCATCGTCATGTTGCCCAGTTCGTCGATGGAGCTCCCCCTGATGAAGGCGACGTCGATGGGTATCGAGCGGTAGAAGATCCACTCGCGGCCGGCCAGGGTGACCAACTCCACGATCGGTTCGACGGCGGCGCCGTTCACCCGGCCCCCCCCGAGCCGAGGATCCACGAAGGTGCCCAGGCCGATGTGGCTGAGCAGCCCGGGACGGCCGGCGGCGATCTCGCGGAAGAGCTGGGCCAGGACGCCCTGGGGCAGGCAGTACGCCTCGAAGCGGTCCTGGCCGGAGAGCTCGCTCAGTTTCGGCGTCATGCCGTAGTGGCCGATGACGACTCGCTTGAGCAGGCCCTCGGCCGACAGGAGGTCGCTGCCCAGGCCCGCCTGGTTGCCCAGGCCGCTGGCGTGCATGATGGTGACCCCTCGCGGGCGGCCCTCGGCGGCGTAGCGGTCCCGCACCGCCATGAGGAGCTTGGTCGGCTCGCCGACGCCGCCGCCGGAGGACTCGATCACCAGCGTGGCCCCGTCGCCGATAAGGGCGGCAGCCTGCGGAGCCTCGATGACCAACGGCCGGGCGCCCCCGTGGACTCTCATGTGGCTGCTCCTGGTGATCGCTTTGCCGGGCTGCGGCGCGCCGGCACTTCCCGGATGCAGGGTACGGGAGCCGGGGGAGCGCCGCGCTGCGGTTTCCGTGCTGTGAAAAGGGATGGCGCTCGGGAGGGGCGGCGGCATCGGCGGCTACAATCCCGCCCGGTCCTCTGGGCAGGTGAGATGGAGCCGGGTGCGCGATCTGTGTATCGGACGGTGGCCGTCCTGAACGGACTGGCGGCCCACCCGAATGGGGTTTCCCTCTCGGAATTGGCGCGGGACCTAGACCTGCCGGTGTCCACCGTCCACCGCATCCTGCAAGTGTTGGTGGAGATGGGCACGGCGCGCCGGGTGGAGGGACCGCCGAAGCAGTACTCCACCGGCCCGGGCGTGCTGGGTTTGGCGCTGGGTGCTCCCATGACCCGGGCCCTACTCCAGGCGGCCCGCCCCGTCCTCGAGGACCTGGCCCGGCGGGCCTCCGAGGATGTCTTCTTCTCGACACGCACGGCTTACGACCTGCTCTACGTCATCCGGGTGTCCACCTCCTGGGAGGGCCTCATGACCGGCTATCCCGGGCTGCGAGGCCCGCTGCATGCCACCGCGCAGGGGAAGGTGCTCCTCGCCTCGATGTGCAACGTGGACCGCCGCTCGCTGTTGTCGGGGATCCGCTTCACTCCCTTCACCGAGCGCACCATCACGAACCGCGACCGCTTCGTCGAGGAACTGGATCGGGTCGCGGACCGGGGTTACGCCACCAACGACCAGGAGCACGACCCGGGGATCCAGTCGGTGGCGGCGCCGGTGCTCGACGGCGCAGGGAACCCCATCGCCGCGGTGTGCATCGGCGGGCCCTCGGACCACATCGACCTGGGGCACCGCCACGCCGCCCTGGGCCGGATCCTCGTCGAGACGGCCTCGGCCATCCGGCACGAGATGGCCTTGCAGGGAGTGGCCTGAAGCCGTCGCCGGCAGCACGGCCCTGCGCTCAGCCCTTCGACCCACCCTCCAGGGTCACCCTCACCAGGTACTTGTCGAGCACGAAGGCGATGATCACCGCCGGCAGCAGGCTGACCACGGTGAGGGCCGAGAGGCGGTTCCACTGGATGCCGAGCGCCGTGATCTGGTTGGACAGCAGCAGCGGCATGGTTTCCGCGTTGCGGAAGGTGAGCATCAGGGCGAACAGGTACTCGTTCCAGGCGAAGATGAAGGCGAAGACGAACGAGGCGATGGTCCCGGGGAGGCTCAGGGGGAGGCCGATCGAGCGGAACATCTGCCATCCGGAAGCGCCGTCCACGGCGGCGCTCTCCCACAGTTCCTCCGGTATTCCCGAGTAGGCGTCACGCATCAGCCAGACGGCGAAGGGGATGCCGAAGACGGCGTAGATGAGCCCCAGGGAGGCCACGTTGTCGAGCCAGCCGAGGCGGCGGTAGATCATGAGGAAGGCGATGACGACTGCCGCCGGTGGCAGCATGCGCTGCGACAGGAACCAGAAGGTTATGTCGTTGTTGCGCCATCGGCCCCAGAAGAACCTGTACTTGTGGCGGGCCAGGCCGTAGCCGGCCATGTTGCCCAGGATCACCGCCACCGCCGAGCCGCCTCCGGCCACGATCAGGCTGTTGAAGAAGCGCTCGATGAGCTCACGGCGCAGGCCTTCCGTCATCTGACCGGTCGATCCGGCGGTCTCGCCAAGGGAGAGGGTCCACTTCCACGAGTCGAGGGTCGGCTTGAAGTCGAGGCCCGGGAAGTAGCTGGGACCTGCGGAGATCTCGCCGCCGGTCTTGAACGAGGTGATCACCATCCAGTAGATGGGGAAGAAGACGACGATCACCGCCAGGATGATGAAGAGGCGCGCCATGATCCTGGTGAGGTTCGTCTTTTGCGCGCGACGGGTCCTCCGCAGGGGGCTCATTGCACCCTCTTCAGGAACCAGCGCCCCCCGGCCAGCAGCACGGTGGCGAGCAAGACGACGGTGATGAGCATGGCGAAGCCGGCGGTGGCGGCGTAGGCCACGTCGCCGTTGTTCACGCCGGTGTTGTATACGAAGAGGGTGATCGACTCGGTGGCCCGGCCCGGCCCGCCGCCAGTGATGGCCACGATGATGTCGACGATCTTGAAGGCTTCCAACAGACGCAGGGTGATGGCGGTGAGGCTGGCCGTCCCCAGGAGGGGCAGGACGATGTGGCGGATCGTCTGCCAGTCGGAGGCGCCGTCGACGTAGGCGGACTCCTTGAGGCTCTTGGGGATCACCTGCAGCCCCACCAGCAGGATCAGGGTGATCAACGGGGTCCACTGCCAGGTGTCGACGAGGATGAGGCTGAGCTTGGAGACGATGGGGGTGCGGAAGAAGACGACGTCGTGCAGGCCGAGGAAGCCGAGGCCTTGCACGACCGGCCCTTCGGGGCCCAGCATCATCCGGCCGACGATGAAGCCCACCGCCATGGGGCTGATCATCATCGGGGTCAGCACCATCACTCGGATCCAGCGTCCCTTGACCACCAGGAGGTCGAGGGCCAGGGCGAGGCCCAATCCCAGCACGTACTGCAGGGTGACGCCGATCCCCACGAACCACAGCATGTTCCCCATCACGGTGCGGAACCCGGCGTCGCCGAAGAGGCGGGTCCAGTTGCCGGTGGTCCACTCAAACGGAGTGGTGCGGCTGAGGTGGACGTTGGTGAACGAGAGCCCCAGCGTGATGAAGAGCGGGCCCAGGGTGAGCAGCAAGGTGACGATCACCGCCGGGGCCAGCCAGAAGCGGCGCAGCTCCCGGCGGGCAGCACCGCGGCGACGGATCCCCCTCGTGGGGGTCTCCGCCGCCGCCGGTGCTGCT
>JALOLI010000174.1 GCA_025456165.1 Acidimicrobiia bacterium
GGTGGGCGCTGGCCCCATCGCGCCAGTGCTCCGGGTCGAAGAAGTACAGATCCCAGTCGGCCGGACTCCGGGTCATGGTCCCCGGGATGCCGGCGGTCAGGCGCGAATAGGCGGCGGGGATCAACTCCCGGGCTTCGGCGTCGGCGATCTGGCGCAGGCGCCCCTCGGGGGGACGGGCATCGGCCAGGGCGGCGTGAGCCCGTTCCAGGATCAGTTCGGACCCCTCGACGGCCACGCCGAAGCAGTACCGGCCGTAGATGGTGCTCTCCGACGCCCACAGCGCCGAGATGGGCTCACCCCGGTCTCGGGAGTCGGCCAGCAGGCGGCGCATGATCGCGGTGAGCACCCCGCGACGGCGGTGAGTGGGCCGGGTGGCGATGGCGGTCACCCCGCCGAAGGGCAGGACGGCTCCGCCGGGCACCGTCATCCCGTAGGTCAGAGCGCCGCCGGTCCCGACCATCTCCTCCCCTTCGAAGGCGGCCAGGTAGCGGTCGAATTCGGCCCGCTTCTTCCACATCTCGGCGTCCTCGGGGCGCGGGTCGAAGCCGAAGGCCGACCCGAGCACCAGGCCCCAGTCCGAGTACTCGTCGGGCGTGATGTTGCGCACGGTGATGGGCTGGATCTGCATGGCGGCAGGAACCCTACCCCACGGCAGGGGTATTGCTCCCCGTCCCACCGGGAGATAGGTTCCCTGCGTGAAGGCCGCCGTCCTCATCCTCGCCCTGATCGCCCCCCTCGGCGTGGCGGCAGCAGTCGCCGCCGGCGCCGACGGCGGGTGCGTGATCACCCCCACCGGCATCGACTGCAGCGCCGAGGGGACCTCTTCCACCAGCGGAGGCACCCCGGGAACCACCATCCCCGCGCCGCCCCTGCGCTACCTGGCCACCACCGAGCACCCCGACGACGGCCTGTGCTGGTTCTGGTCGCCCTACCCGCCCGGCCTCGATTCCTGGGACCCGGCCAACGACATGGAGATCATCTGGACCCGCTGGGCCCTGCCCGAATGCCCCGATCCCGGTCCCGGCACCGTGACCCCCGGAACGTCCTGGGCCGAGACCCGGGCCTGGGAGGTATTCCGCTCCTTCCCGCTGGCGGCCCCGCGCCCTGCCCTGCAGCCGGGGCGGCACGGCATCACCGGCCTCCCCTCGTACCTGTCGGCCCCGCTCCCCGAGCCCCTGGCCCACCGCGAGGTGCTGCCCGACGGCGGGGCACTCGAGGTCGAGGCCCGGGTCACCGCCGCCGTGGTCGACTGGGGCGACGGCAGCCCGGCTCTGGCGTACGCCCCGGAAGACCTGCTCCCCTGGCCCGGCGGCCGGGCCCGCCACACCTACGCCCTCAAGACCTGCCCCGCCGACTACCGCGCCTCCCACCCTTCGGGGGGCAACTGCCACCCGCGCCTGGAGGCCTATCCCATCACGGTCACCTTCCGCTGGGCGGGGCGCTACCGGCTGGGGGCAGGCTGGATGGACCTGGGCCAGCTGGACCGGGCGGCGGCGATGGCCTACGACGTGGACGAGGTGATCGGCGTGCTGCGCCCCTGAGCCTCTCGGGATCGAGAACGACGGGGTAGGCTCCCGCCGCCATGCACGAGACGCGCCTCCGGGTGCGCTGGAGCGAGCTCGACCCCTACGGGCACGTCAACCACGCCGCCTACCTCACCTACCTGGAGGATGCCCGCATCGCCGCGCTGGAGTCGATCGGCTGGGGCATGGGAGAGATCGAGCGCCTCGGCCTGCGGGTGGTCGTGGCCCGGGCCGACCTGCGCTTTCACCGATCGGCCGTGGCCGGAGACGAGTTGGCGATCGCCTCGGCGATCACAGAGCTGCGCCCGGCGAGCAGCCGCTGGCGGCAGGAGATCCGCTGCCGGGGAGCCCTGATACTGGAGGCGGAGATCGTTGGCGCCTGCACCGATCTCGCCGGACGGCCCCGCCGGGTGCCTGCCGAATTCCAGATGGCCCTGGGCCGCCTGGCGCCGCCGGCGCCCTAGCCTCCCGGCCATGTTCGATCCCTCCACCCCCGCCGGAGCCCGGGCCCTGGCTCGCCTGGCCGCCGAGCGCGTCATCTGGCTGACGACGGTGACCCCCGCCGGCCAGCCCCAGGCCTCTCCCGTCTGGTTCCTGTTCGCCGACGGCGAGTTCCTGATCTACAGCCTCCCCGACACCGCCCGCACCCGCAACCTGGCAGCCAACCCGCGGGTCTCGCTGCACCTCGACGGCAACGGCCGGGGCGGCGACATCGTCAGCATCGAGGGCACGGCCCGCGTCGACCCGGAAGCCCCCCCGTCGTCGGCCGTCGCCGCCTACCAGGACCGCTACTCCGAGTGGATCGCCCGCAACGGCTGGACACCGGAGTCCTTCGCCCGCGACTACCCGATCGCAGTGCGCATCCTGCCGACCCGGGTGCGGGCCTGGTGAGCCATCGGGTAGGGTGAGAGCACCATGTTCGGAAGAAAGCGCGTCAAGCCGATCGAGATCGGCAGCCTCGACGATCTCAAGCCCCTCCTCGCCGACGGGAAGCCGATCCTGCTCGACTTCTGGCAGCCGGGCTGCCGCAACTGCAAGATCATGGACGGCATAGTCAGCGAGCTGGCCGAGGAGTACGGCGACAGCGCCCGCGTGGTCAAGGTGGACGTCACCCGGGTGACCGGGGCGGCCCAGGCCTTCTCGGTGAAGGCCACCCCCACATTCCTGCTGCTCGCCCGGCCGGCGGCGCCGACGGCCAAGAAGAAGGCCAAGCGCCGCGAGGCGCCGGCACCGGCGTCCGGCGACCGGGCCCCGGCCGCCCGCTGGCGGGCCTCCGGCATGGTGCGCAAGGACCAGATGACCCGCGCCATGGAGGGGGCCGGGGCCGTCAGGGTGGAGTAGACCTCCCGGCACCGGGCAGCCCGCTCCCTCACGGCTGCCGGCTGCGCTCCGGGCCTAGTACTCGTAGAAGCCGCGGCCGGCCTTGCGGCCCAGCAAGCCCCCCTCGACCATGCGGCGCAGGAGCGGGGGCGGGGCGTAGAACGGGTCCTTGAACTCCTCGTAGAGCACCTCGGCCACCGCCAGCACCACGTCGAGGCCGATGAAGTCGCACAGGGCCAGCGGGCCCATCGGGTGGTTGGTTCCCAGCATCATGCCCTTGTCGATGTCCTCCCGGGTGGCGAAGCCCCCCTCGTACATGCGGATGGCCGCCATGGTGTAGGGGTTGAGCAGGGCATTGACGATGAAACCGGCCCGGTCGGGGGCCTGGATCACCTCCTTGTGCAGGACCTCCGCGGCGAAGGCCCGGCCCCGGGCCAGCGTCTCCGCCGAGGTGAGAACCGAGGGGATCACCTCTACCAGGTTCATCACCGGCACCGGGCTGAAGAAGTGCAGACCGATCACTTGCTCGGGACGCCGGGTGGCCCGGGCCAGGCGAACGATGGGGATCGACGAGGTGTTGGAGCCGAGGATGGCGTCGGGGCGGGCCACGACGGCATCGAGGCGGCGGAAGATCTCCACCTTGACCGCCGGGTCTTCCACGACAGCCTCTACCACCAGGTCCCGGTCGGCGAGGGCGCCGAAGTCGGCGCCGCAGGAGAGCCGGCCCAGGGCGGCGTCCCGATCGGCGGCGGACAGCTTTCCCTTGGCCACTGCTCGGTCCAGCGAGGCCGCTACCCGCTTGCCCCCGGCAGCGGCCAGTTCGTTGGTGACCTCGACGACCGCGACCTCGAGCCCGGCCCGGGCGCAGACCTCGGCCACGCCGGAGCCCATGAGCCCGCCGCCGACGACTCCTACCCGCTGCAAGTCCATCCACGGCTCCTCTCTAGGTGCGAGCCCGAGCCTATCCGGCGACGCTCCCCGGCGGCGCCGGCGGCCGACTCATGCTCCCCGCCGCGGCCTAAGGGTGGTGCGCGAATCGGTCCGTCTCCGGGCCGGATGCCGCCCGATCGTGGGCCGGCATCCGGCGAGGGGCGACAGCCTATTGGCGCACCCCCTAACCTGCGACCTATGGAGTACGGCCCGCGTCCCCGCCCCATCTACTTCGGCCTCGCCCTCATCACGGTGGGGGTCCTGTTCCTGCTGCGGGAGATGGACGTCCTCCCGGACATCTCGTTCTGGACGCTCCTCTGGCTGGGGCTGGGGGGCTGGCTGTTCGTGGGCACCATC
>JALOLI010000175.1 GCA_025456165.1 Acidimicrobiia bacterium
GCTGTCGGACGCCCAGCGGCTGGCGGCGCGGCGCGCCCTCGAGGCCCTGGGCGTGGCGCCCGACGCGGTGCTGGTGGATGGTTCCTGGGACTCCGTCGGGGGGGCGCGGAGCATCGTGCGGGGGGACGCCTCGTGCCTGTCGATCGCCGCCGCCTCCATCCTCGCCAAGGTGACCCGCGACCGCATCATGCGGGCGGAGGCAGAGCACTTTCCCGCCTACTGGTTCGAGTCGAACAAGGGCTACCCCGGGCCGCGCCACCGGGCCGCCCTGCAGTGGCTGGGCCCCAGCGCCATCCATCGCCGCTCGTGGGTGTTCATGGACGCCCTGGTGTGGCCGGGGGTGGCCCGCTTCGAGCGCCCCGGCTTCCAGCGGACCCTCTTCCCCGGCACGGTGGGGCAGGGGTGGATCGAGGCCGGAGAGGACTAGGGCGGCGGGCTCAGGCGAGGCTCGAGCGCCGCTGCTCGATGATCGCCGCGACGGTTTCGGGGTCGTCCGGGGTGATCCACGGGCGAACGAAGCCCTTCAGGTGCAGCACCAGGCCGACGGCCTTGTGGGGGCGGCCGGGGTCGAGGTGGGCCCAGTAGCGGGGGCTGCTGGTGCCCCAGATCCGCCACCTTCCGGTCCCGGCCGTCATCGGGAAGCGCTCCACCCGGCGGATCTTGGTGTAGTGGAGCCGCTTGGGCAGGCCGAAGGGGAAGTAGTAGCCGCGGATCACGAGTTGCTCCGGGGTGCACTCGATCCACCGGTCGCGGTAGAGGGGCGCGGCAGGGTCGGGCGCGGCGGGCACGCGGGCAGCGTACTCCCGGGGGAAGGAATCGGCAGGGGGCAGCCGCCGGGGGAGTACGCGGCACCGCAGCCGGCGGCGCCCACCTAGCCCCGGGGAGGTTGGACTCGCCCGGCGCCCCTCGTATACTCCCCCGCACAACCTAGACCAAGCGGAGGCGCTGCTTCCCACCCGGCCGCCTGCGGGCGCGCCGCGGTCCCCTAACCGGAGACGGCAGCTGCCTGCCGTCTTCATTTTGTCCCCCGGGAGGAGCGATAGCACAGGAACTGCGCATCAACGAGCGCATACGGGCGCGTGAGGTGAGGCTGGTGGCCCCCGACGGTTCACAGATCGGGGTCCGGAGCATCGAGGAAGCCCAGTGGCTGGCCTCCCAACTCGGCCTCGACGTTGTCGAAGTAGCCCCCGACGCCAACCCGCCCGTGTGCCGGCTGATGGACTACGGCAAGTACAAGTACGAGCAGTCGGTCCGTCAGCGTGAGGCCCGGAAGAAGCAGACCCGGACCGTGATCAAGGAAGTGAAGTTCCGCCCCAAGATCGACGGCCACGACTTCGAGGTGAAGCGGCGCCGGGTCGTCGAGTTCCTCGAAGAGGGCGACAAGGTCAAGATCACGATGATGTTCCGGGGCCGGGAGATCACCCATCCCGAGATCGGGGAACGGCTCCTGCGCCGCCTGGCCACCGAGGTCGAAGGGACGGGGACCGTCGAGATGCCGCCGGCGCTCGAGGGACGCAACATGACCATGCAGCTGGCGCCGGAGCGCAAGCCCCGCCGGGCCCGGGAGTCCGAGGAGGCTCCCGCCGCCGCCGCCGAGGAGTGAGGACCATGCCGAAGATGAAGAGCAGCCGGGCGACGGCGAAGCGGATCAAGGTGACCGGCACCGGCCGCCTCCGCCGCCGCCAATCCGGCGCCAAGCACCTGAAGTTGGGCAAGAAGCCCCGGAGCACTCGTCTCACCCGCCTGGGTGGTGAGGCGAACGTGTCCTCCGGTGACCGCCGCCGGGTCAGCCGGCTGTTGGGGAGGTAGGCGATGGCTCGCGTGAAGCGCTCCGTCAACAGCCGCAAGGGCCGCCGCCAGATCCTGGAGCGGGCCAAGGGGTTCAAGGGGGCCCGCAGCCGCCGTCTGCGCACCGCTCACGAGCAGGTGATGAATGCGATGCAGGACGCGTACCGCGACCGGCGGGCGCGCAAGGGCGAGTTCCGGCGGCTGTGGATCGCCCGCATCAACGCCGCGGCTCGGGAGAACGGCACCACCTACTCTCGCCTGATGGCCGACCTGAAGGCCGCCGAGATCGAAGTCGACCGGAAGATGCTGGCCGACCTGGCGGTGCGGGACCCGAAGGCCTTCGGCCAGCTGGTGGCCAACGCGGCAGGTAAGTCCAACGGCTGAGCCCGTTCCCGCCGCCTCCCCGCGCAACGCGCGGGTACTGGAGGCCGCAGCCCTGCACGACGCCCGGGATCGGGCGGAGTCGGGGCGCGCCCTCCTCGAGGGGCCCCATCTGCTCGCCGAGGCCCTGGCGGCCGGCATCCGGGTGGAGCGCGTCTTCGCCCTTGAGGCCGATGCCGCCTCGGCCGAGGCTGCCCGGGAATGCGGTGCCGACCTGGTGGTGATCGACGAGCGGGGCCTGCGCCGCCTGTCCACCACCGAGCATCCGCAGAGCCCGGTGGCGGTGATGGTCGTGCCTCCGGCGGGGCCGCTCGCCCTAAGGCACTTGCTGGTGGCCTGGGGGGTGTCCGACCCGGGCAATGTGGGGACGCTCATCCGGTCCGCCGCCGCCTTCGGGATGGGCTTCGCCGCCGGGCCGGGGACGGCCGACCCGTGGGCCCCCAAGGTGCTGCGCTCTGCCGCCGGAGGCCACTTCCGGGCGGGCGCGGCGCGGGTGGGCACGCTCGAAGAACTGCGCACCGGGGGCCGCCTGCTGGTGGCCACGGTGGCCCGGGGGGGCATCCCTCCGGCATCGCTGCCTCGAGGCCCGCTGGCCATCCTGGTCGGGGAGGAGGCCCGGGGCCTGCCCCCGGAGGTCGCCGGGGCCTGCGACCTGGCGGTCACCATCCCCATGCCCGGAGGGGCGGAGAGCCTGAACGCCGCCGTGGCCGGGGCCATCGTGGCCTACGAGGTGGCCGGCCGGCACGGCGGCGAGTCGGCCTCAGCCAGGCCGCGCTGAGGCGCTACCGTCGCGGCTCGTGACTGCGGACCGACCCGTGCGCCTGGTGATCATCGGGGGCGGCCCGGCCGGGACGGCCGCGGCCGGGGTCGCCGCCGCCGAGGGAGCCGCAGTGACCCTGATCGAGGCTGAGGTGCTCGGCGGGGCCGCTCACCTCTGGGACTGCATCCCCTCCAAGGCCATGGTGGCGACCTCGCTGCGCCTGGCCAACATCCGGGCCAGCGGCCGTCTGGGGATTGCCCATGGGGGAGCCCTGGCCGTCGACATGGGGGCCCTGAGCGAGTGGCGCGAGGCGATGACGACTCGCCTGGTGGCGGGGCTGGGGGCGCTGCTCCGGTCGCAAGGCGTCGACCTCGTGGCGGGCCGGGGCCGCCTCGCCGGGCCGAACCTGGCGGTGGCCGAGACCGCTGCCGGCACCCGGGATCTGCCCTTCGACCGGGCCCTGGTCGCCACCGGCTCGGTGCCCCGCATCCCCGACTGGGCCGAGGTCGATGGGGAGAAGGTGCTGACCACCCGGCACGCCTATCGGCTGACGGTGCTCCCCGAGCACGTGGTGATCATCGGGTCGGGCGTCACCGGGGTCGAGTTCACCCACATCTTCTCGAGCCTCGGGTCGCGAGTGACCCTGGTGGTGAGCCGCCAGCAGGTGCTGCCCCACCGGGACGCCGAGGTGGCCGCGGTGCTGGAGGAGGACTTCCTGGAGCGCGGGGTGAGCCTGGTCAAGGGGGCCCGCGCCGTGTCGGCCCGGGCCGAGGGCGGGGAAGCCGTCGTCGTGGCCGAGGACGGGCGCACCCTGCGGGGCTCGCACGCCCTCCTGGCGGTGGGCCTGCAGCCCAACACCACCGGCCTGGGCCTGGAGGCCGCCGGGGTTTCGGTCACGGGGGGCTTCGTGCCGGTGGACGAGTACCAGCGGACGAGCGTCCCGCACATCTACGCCGCCGGGGACATCACCGGGCAGTTGCCCCTCTCGTCGGTAGCCACCGCCCAGGGCCGGGTTGTGGCGCGTCACGCCCTGGGCCGGCCCGCCGTGCCGGTGGATCTGCGCAAGGCGGCGCAGGCCATCTTCACCGAGCCGGAGATCGCCTCGGTGGGCCTGGAGGAGGTGGACGCCGCCGCCGAAGGGCGCAAAGTGCGCATCACCAAGGTGCCCCTGGCGGCCAACCCCCGCTCGCT
>JALOLI010000009.1 GCA_025456165.1 Acidimicrobiia bacterium
CGGGTCATCAACCTGGTCAACAACTTCTTCCACGACAAGCTGGTGGGCCTGCCGTCGATCGCCTCTTACCTGGAAGGGATGGGCGCCGAGGACTGAGGGCGGCTCCCTCTCCCGCACCAGCGGGAGAGGGCGGGGGGAGAGGGCTTCCGCTCCCGCACCAGCGGGAGAGGGCGGGGCACCAGCCGCGGGGAGGCTCAGTCCGGCTCGGCCCAGGAGGCGTCGGGCTCGTAGCCGAAGCGCTCCAGGGCCGGCTGGGCGGCTGCCGCGAACAGGGCGCGGTCGCGCGGGGTGAAGTAATTCACCCAGTCGCCGGCCTGGCCCTTGCGGCGGCCGGAGCCCACATCCTGCTCCCCGGCCTGGCGGCCTCCGGACATCTTCTTGAAAGAGGTGCGCTCGATGATCTCGTCGAGCAGTTGGGGGGAGTGGGCCACCCCGACGAAGTCGAAGGTCCGCTCGATGGACCCCCGGGTGTCGGCCAGCAGGTCCTCGTAGCGCAGCATCAGGTAGCGCTCGCCGAGGCGGGAGCGCAGCTGGTCGTCGATGGCCGTCGTCACCTCGCTCCAGGACCTGGCCCGGGTCTCGAGATGGGCGTCGGTGAACAGGCGGTCGGTCTTGCCCTCCAGCACCCCTTCCACCTTCGCCTTGATGATCCCCCCGGCCTCTCCACCCTTGACCACCCGGTTGCGGTAGACGTGGAACAGCCCGGATACGGCCACGTCGCGCCCGTCGCGCACGATGTGAATGGCCCGGTAACCGGGATGGGCCCGCTCGAGATTGGGGAGGATGGCGGCGGCGTCCTCCTGGTGCAGCAGGGCGAGTTTGTCCCCCAGGTGGGTCAGGTCGGCGACCTCGGTGTGGTTGGCGACCAGGGTGGCGGCGACCAGGTAGTCATCCACCAGCCTCCACAGTTCGGGACCCATGCGCCGGGGCTCCAGGCCCAGGCGGAAGGAGGAGTGCTCGCCCCAGGCCGCCATCGTCGGCTCGTCCAGGAGGTGGCGCAGGATGGGGGTGTAGCCGCCGGTCTGCTCGACCAATTTGCGCTCGCCGCGGAGGAAGACCTGGGGATGGGAGCGGAAGATGCGGGCGAGCCAGGTGGTTCCCGACTTGCCCCGTCCGATGACGAGAAAGCGTTGCAGCCGGGCCATTTCCGCCATCGCCGCCAGGCGCTGCCGCAGCAGCGCCGGATCTACTGGGAGAGGCTCCTGTGCCGAGGGGCCGGACGAGACCACGGGCGGGAGGGTAGCGGAAGGCCGCTCCCGGCCCGACGGCGCCGCCGACCGCCTAGAAGCGGAGCGGCGAGCGGAACGATCCCATCCAGCCCGACATCTCGCCGGGGTCGGGAGCCACCGACGAAGGCTCGACGTCGGCGGTGTTGACCCCGGGAGCGAGAGCCGAGTACGCCTCCCGGTAGGAGCCGGCCATCTCCTCGACGGTGGGCAGGGTCGGGCCTATGGCCGCCGCCTGGCGGCGCAGGGCGGCCAGGGCAGCGGGGTCGTCGAGGAGGCGGCGCAGGGTGGACGCGACCGCCGCCGGGTCCCAGGGGTCCACCGTCACGCCCCCGCCGAGGCAGGAGATGCGCTCTCCGATGGCTCCCAACGAGGAGCCGACCACGGGCAGGCCCAGGCGCCAGGCCTCCGACAGGGTGTAGGAATACGTCTCGGCCCAGGGCGAGAGGAGCAGCACCAGGTCAACTGCGGCCTCGGCCAGCAGGCCGGGCAGGTCCTCGCGCCGGTAAGTCCCGTGCAGGATCACGCCGGGGCGGGGGTGTTGCCCGAAGCGCTCCCGGCCGAAGAGGTGCCAGGTGGCCTCCAGGTCGGCGAGGGCGTCGATCACCTCCTCGAGCAGGCGGTCGCCCTTGTGCCTGCCGCCGTAGCCGAGCACCGCGATCTTCCCCCGGGATGGCTCGGAGGGGGGAGGCAGCAGGCCGGGATCGGCCACGCCGTGGGGGCGGACCACGAGGCGGGGGCGCAGCTCGGGGAAGGAGGCCAGGAGCACCTCGCGAGCCGCCGCCGATGGGGAGATGAGGAGGTCGGCGCGGCTCAGCAGGCTGCGGTGGGTATCGCGCCACTCGGCCACCAGGCAGCCGGCCAGGCGCCGGGCCTGGTCCTCGCAGCCCGGGCAGGCCGGCCCATCGCCCAGGCTGGTGCACGGGGCGCCGGAGGCGGCGTCGAGCAACTGGGCCCCGGGGCAGAGGGTGAAGTAGTCGTGGAGGGTCCAGGCGATCGGGAGGCGGCGCCGGGAGGCTGCTTCGAGCAATGCCCCCACCACGGGCAGGGGAGCCCGCATCGTGTGCTGCAGGTGGACCAGGTCCACCCCGGTGCCGAGCAGGCGATCCACCCAGGCTCCGGGATCGGGGGAGGACCCGGTGTCCAGGGGGAAGGCGAGCAGGGTCTCGCCGTCCGGCCGCCACTGAACGGTTCCTCGGCCGGAGTCATCGAAGCTGAGCACCAGAGGGTCGACATCGTCTCCCAGGGCGGCGATGAGGTCGCTGAGGTGCAGTTCGGTGCCGCCGATGACCCCCGCCCACAGCCGGTGATGCACCAGGTACAGCACCCGGCGGCGCGCCGGCGACTTAGTGCGGCGGAGCAGTTCGAGGCCGAAGCGGGCCTGCACTCCCCACAGCGGGTTCCTCTGGATGAAGGAGCGGATCACCTCGTGGTAGCGGGGCCAGCGCTGGGTGATGCGGTCCAGGTTCCCTGCCAGGTCGCCGGTGCCGGACTCGGCGAAGGAGACCCCGCCCTCGTGCCACACGAACAGCGTGTCGCAGAGCAGGTTCAGGTAGCCGGCCTCGCGCATGCGGCAGGCCAGGTCGTTCTCCTCGCCGTAGCCCGTGCCGAACAGGTCCTCGTCGAAGGGGCCGACGGCGTCGAGGGCCTCCCGCCGGTAGTAGACGCAGAAGCCCACCGAGGTGGGGATCTCCAGCCACTCACCGGTCCCGGAGGCCTGGGCCGTGGCGTCGAGGTGGGAGAGGGCGACTCCGGGGGGATAGCGGTTGGGGACCAGCCACTCGGGGACGGAGCAGATGGTGGCGTTGTTCGAGAGAGGCGTCACCGAGCCCACCCGGTCCGAGGAGTGGGCCAGGGCGCGCAACCGCTGCAGCCAGCCGGCGGGGACTTCGGTGTCGCTGTTCAGCAGGACGACGTCACCCTGCGCCTCGGCCAGAGCCCGGTTGCAGTTGCGGACGAAGCCGAGGTTGGCCTCCCGCCGCACGACGGCCACTCGGGAGTCGCGCGCCGCGAACGAGGCGAGCAGGCCGGGGATGCGGGGATCGGGGCTGGCGTCGTCGGCCACGACGAGGCGCACCCGGTCTCCGGCGGTGTGGGCCAGTACCGATTCCAGGCAGCGGGCGACGGCGTCGTGGCCGTTGTAGACGGGTATGACGACGTCGACGGGGGGCAGGGCCACGGCGTCAGCCCGCCCGGGATCCCCGGCGCCGGCGCAGGGCCGCCGCCACCCGGGACGGGGACAGGCGCCGGGCCTGGAAGCCGAGCCAACCGCCCACGCTGCGCAGCCGGCGGAGGCGTCGCACCTCCTCCTTCAGCGCCCCGAGGCGCTCGTGGTACATGTGGCGGATGTCGGCGTTCTCCTTGAGCAGGGCGTCGTACGCCAGGCGGTTGCGCTGCCGCTCCCGATCGAGGCGAGCGCGGCCCTCTTCGCGAGCCGAGGCCAGCGCCTCATCGGCCACCCGCGCCGCCGCCGCGGCCGCCGCCTCGGAATCCGCCACCCGGGTGTGCAGGGCGGCGATCTCCGCCTCCTGGGTGCGGAGCGCCTCCCGTTGCTCGCTTCCGGTGAGAGCGCCGGGAGAGCGGCGGGCGGCCGCCTTCACCAGGCGCACCCGGCTGCGGCCGTCGGGGTTGAGTTCGACCTCACCCACCAGCCAACCCGACTCCAGCGCGGCCAGTTGGACCTCGTCGAGGTGGTGGTGGCGCAGGGAACCTTGCCGTGTCGTGGTGGCGCTGGCCCGGGCCCAGCGCTTCACCGGCGGCAGTGCCGTCCCCTCGATCAGGAACCCATCGAGAACGGCCACGGCGTCGGGGGTGGTGGCTGCGCCGATCCGGCCGAGCAGAGCGGCCAGTCCCTCGCGATCCGCGGTCTCGGCCACCCCGGTCAGCAAGATATGGGAGTAGGCGCCTGCAGGGTCGGCGTCACGCAGGGTGTCCGGCGGGGCCCACACGGCGAAGTCGGCCTCGACTCGATCCACTCCCCGAAGCAGGGGATCGCGCCCGCCTCCTTCGGGCACCACGTCGAGCACCCGGCTGAGCTCGGGTCCCAGTGGAGTCCCGAAGTCCCAGAGGGTGTGGCGGCGCCGGAGGAAGGTGGGGCCCAGGACGAGGGGCGCCGCCTCCGTTTCCCGATCGGGCAGGTCGGCGAGCACGGTGGCTACCTCCCACGCCTGGTGGACGCGCCCGGGGCCTGGCGACTGAGCCGCCGCCGCGAGGGCCTCGTGGTCCGGGCCGCCGGGGCCCCGCGCCTTCTGGTGGCGCAGGCTGGGGTCGAAGAGGGCCTCGGCGGCAGCCTCGTCCCAGGCGAGGCCCATGGCTTCGGCTACCGCCCGGGTCCCGGCAAGGAGGGCGGGGCGCGGGCCGTCGTAGTCGAGGATGGGGAAGCCCAGGGCGCCCTGCAGAGCGGCGAGGCGCTCGAGGTGGGCGTCGGCAATGGCCCGGGCCGCCTCGGGGGCGAAGCCGTTGCGGGCGGTCAGGGAGGCGGCGACGGCCGCGGGGTGGCGCAGCACACCGATGAGCCGGACGGCCGGCACGATCTCCAGCCAGGCGGGGAGTAGGAACAGGAGTCGGGGGTCCTTCACCCCCCACGGCCGGTCGGCGGCAGATAGCTGCTGCACCACGGCGGCCAGAGGGACCAGGTCGCAGGCGAGGGCGTCGAGACGGTGCGGCGGGCAGGTCCAGTCGCGCTCCTGGGCCGCCAGCAGGGCTTGGTGGGCCGCCAGCACATCAACGGACTCATAGAACCCCCGGGGGTTGTCCGGCCCGGCGGGCAGCAGGTCGCCCAGGTGCAGCCCGGCGTGCCAGAGCAGCCCGGAGACCAGGCTGGTGCCGGAGCGGTGCCCGCCGAGGATGAGGAGGGGGGCCTCGGCGTCCGCCCCGGAGGGTGCAGGCTCGGGCATCGGTCCTCCGGTCGGCAGGCTGGCGATCAGGATAGACGGGGCCCGCCCCCGGCCCCGGCGCCGCCGGCCGGGTCGGCGCGGTGTTCTTCGTCCCCGGGGTCGGCGAAGGCGTACCCGTAGCGGGCGATCGTCCCGGCGGCGAGGCGGCCGATCAGGTCGCGCAGGCCGGGGTCGTAGTAGTCCTGGAAGCGGGAGCGGCTGCTCCGATTGACCGGGGGCTGCTCGAACAGGTCCTGCCGGAAGGCCTCCGAGAGGGGCACGCCGTGGTGGGTGAGGAAGGTGTGGAAATCGGCGCGCAGGCTCTCGAAGCGCCCCATGGTCAGTCTGCCGGCGGCCTCGCTGGCCGCGGTCTGGCGGCGGAGGTGGAGGGTGAGCAGATCGACCTGCTGCTCGGCGGCGGCGCGTACCATCGACCCGGGAGGAAGGGAGGCGGCTGCCGTCGGGTCGTAGAGCCGTCGCATCGTGGCGGCGAAGTCGGCGGTGAACCCGTCGGTGAGCTGCACGAACCAGGGGTTCTGGATCCGCACCCGGTCGCGGTGCTCTTCGGGCCGGCCCGAGCCGGCGAGGTAGTGGTACCACGAGACGTGCCAGTCCCAGGGGTTGCGCACCAGGGCGAAGCGGGGGAGGGTGGCCGCGGTGGCCGGGATCTCGACGTCGGGCCCGTGCTTGGCGATCTCGTGGGTGACGACCTCATCGGCGGGGAGGTGCTTCAGGCAGAGGCGCCGCAGGAAGTCCCCGCCCGTCTTGGGGATGTGGATGAAGACGAAGCGGCTGGTTATCAGCACGGCGCCCTCCCCGGGAGGAGCGGAACCGCGACGGAGCGGGCCGCCGTCACGGCCGGCCCCCCGCCTCGCCGGGGATCTCGTAGCCCCGGGATCTCAGGAAGTCGCCGAGCTGGCGGTGGATGGCGGTGATCTCTCCCGGCTCCAGCTCCTCCTGCCAGCCGCCCACCCGGGCGGTCCGCACGAACTTCCCCGGGCCCTTGCGCTCGGCCGGGATGCGCTCGTAGGCGTTCTTGTCCACCGCCGCCCGGAGCACCGCCTCGTCGCAGGGGATGCCGAGGACGTGGGCCAGGTGGCGCATCTCGCCGAAGGTGTCGGTGCGCAGCCGCTCGTAGACCATCTCGTAGAGGCGGCCGGCGGCGGTCTGCTCGAGCTCCTGCAAGCCGGCGGCGATGCGCTGGAAGCGCTTGATCGACTGGTTGACCACCCGGGTGCGGTTGAACTCCTCGGTCACCCGCTCGCCCATCCACGAGCCCGGCTTGCGGGCGTCGATCAGCGAGGCGATCACGTCGCGCGGATCCCGCAGCACGAAGATGGCCTTGGCCTGCGGCATGGCCTTCAGCAGGAGCGGGGCCACCACCGTCCCATTGGGCTCCTTGATGGCCAGGCCGGCGTGACCCTCCGCCGGACCGCCCTGGCGGCTGATCACATCCATGAAGAAGGCGTTGAGCGAGGCCGGCCAGTGGGCCTCCTGCTGTTCGGACATCCAGAAGGTGGGGTCCTGGAACCGCCCCGGCTCGTTGTCGCGCAGCAGGTTGGCAAAGCCGAGGACCTGCCCCAGGTAAGGCTCGTTCCACATCTTGAGGTTGAGGCCATCGGCGAGCAGATGGCCCAGCCACGTGGTGCCGGAACGGGGATGGCCGAAGACCCAGACGACGCGGTCCTCGGGGAAGCCCCCCTGGGGGGCGGGCGGGAAGGGCACGGGCGAGCCTTTCGACGCGAGATGAGGGTCGCCGGGCGCAGCCCGGCAAGCCGAGATTAGCCGCCGGCAGAGCCCAGCCCGGCGCTCCGTTGGAGGAATCCGGCAGCCGGGCGCCGCGATCCCTATCTTGCGGCCATGCGCTTCTTCTCGGTAGGCGTGGAACCCGTCGGGTTCATCGCTATCGGCGCCCTTCCCACGGGGGTGATCGCCATCGGGCAGGGGGCCACCGGAGTGATCGCCGTGGGGCAGCTAGCCCGCGGGGTGGTGGCCATCGGGCAGCTGAGCCTCGGAGTCTTCGCTCTAGGTCAGCTGGCCGCGGGGGCGGCGTGGGCCGGGGGACAGCTGGCGATCGGGGGCACGTCGGGCTTCGCCATGCTGGGCTGGGGGCTGCTGGGGGAATGGCTGCCTTGGCGCCGGGAGCCGCCTCGACTGCGGCCGGCGAAGCGGTTGTGGGCGGTGGCCCTGCGGGCGGCGGTCCTGGCCGGCCTGGTGGCGCTGGTGGCCTGGCTGGCCGTCGTTCCTGTGGTCGACGCCCTGGTGCGGCCCGGCGGGGTGTTCGTACCCCTTCCGGGGATGCAGTGAGGTGCCCTAGAGCCCAGTGAGATTTCACTTACGGCGATAGTGGATATCCGGTAGGCTGGGCCACCGTCGAAGACCCGGAGTCCCATGTCCACCTTCCTCCTCACCCTGCGGGAGGGGGCCGAGGCGGCGTTGATCGTTGCCATCGTGTTCGCCTGCCTGCGGTCGGTGGGGAGGCTGGACCAGGCGCGGTGGGTCTGGGGCGGAGTGGCGGGCGCGGTCGCCACCGCCACGATTGCCGGCGGGGTGCTGCACATCACCATCGGCTCCCTCGAGGGACGAGCCGAGGAGTTGGCCGAGGGGACCGTGGCTCTGGCCGCCGCGACCGTGCTCACCTGGATGGTCTTCTGGATGGCGGCGCGGGCCGCGGCGCTGCGCTCTCGCCTGGAGGACGAGGTGGCAGTAGCGCTGGCGGGCCGGGGGTGGGCTCTGGCGGCCGTGGGCTTCGTGGCGGTGGTGCGGGAAGGCCTGGAGACGGCGCTGTTTCTGATCGCGGCCGGCGGCGGCGCCGGCGGCCCCCTGCAGGTGCTGGGCGGCCTGGGCGGGCTGGCCGCGGCGGCCGTCGTCGGCTTCGGCGTCTACCGGGGAGGGCGCCGGCTCGACTTGCGTCTCTTCTTCCGGGTCACCGGCGTGCTGATCATCCTGTTCGCTGCAGGGCTGGTGGCCAAGGGCGTCCACGAGTTCGAGGAGGCCGGGCTGCTGCCGGCCCTCCTGGACCCGGTCTGGGATCTGGGTTTCGGAGATCCCGGCGGCAGTGTCGCCGCCCGAGTCGCCTCTGAAGTGTTCGGGTGGACGCCCTCGCCCTCCCTCCTCCAGGTCCTCGCCTACTGGTCCTACCTGCTCCCGGTGGCCCTAGCTTTTCGAGGACACACCCGCCGGCCGACCGCCGGGCCGGCGGACGGGGTACCGGTGAAGGCGGAGGCCTCGGTCTAGAGCGCCGCGGAACCTCGGCCACCGTGGCTCAGGAGGAGGCGGGCTCCCACCTCGGGCCCTCAGGCGTGTCCCGGATCTCCACCGCGAGCAGCTGCAGAGCCCGCCGGATGGCGTCGGCGTCGGCCCAGCGGCCCTCGTCGCGGGCCCGGGAGCGCACCCCCAGGAGAGCCTCGACGGCGCCGGCCCGGGAGGCTTCGTCCCGCCCGGCGCCGGCCATGGCGGCGGCGAAGCGGGTGGCCATGGCTCGCAAGGCGTCGTGGGCGGCGGCGGCCTCCGGTCCTGCCCAGGCCTCGTGGGCGTCTTCCAGGGAGAGGATGGCGTCGAGGGCGGCGGAGGAGTTCGCGTCTGCCAGGGCGGCGGCGAAGGCGGCCTGGTAAGCCTCCGGCCGGGCGACGGGGGAGGGCGACGCCGGGTCGCCGGGCAGGAGATCGGCCCGGGGCGTCACCACGGGGAGCGGGAGGGCATCTCCCGGCTCGAGCACGGTGGCTCGACCGGAGGAGCGCCAGGTCACGGTGCCCTTGCCGGCCACCTCCAGGCGGCCGGTGGCCAGGTCGATGACGGCGGCGGTGTGCTCGTCGACCCCGAGGACTGCCACCTCGGGGGGCAGTCGGGCGGCGAGCGCCTCGAAGCGCCGGGCGCCCAGCCAGCAGCGACTGGTGTCGTGGGTCCCGCCCTCGGCGTTGTTCCAGTGAGGGACTACCACGGCCGGGATTCCCGCGGCCCCAATGATGTCGAGTCCCTCCAGCCAGGCCGGGTCGGTGCCCACCTTGTATACCTCGTAGACCGGCAGCGAGAAGCGGCCGAGGGTGATCGAGGCGGCAGAGGCCATCGTCAGAGCGCCGGCTCCCACCTTGTCCCTCAGGATGGCGGCCACCGGCGTCCCCGCCCAGACGCGGCAGGCGTAGGTGGGGCTGCCCGGCCCGGAGAACACGACGTCGGCGCGCCTCAGGGTGTCGAGAGCCCGTTCCCTCGAGGAGGCCGGGGCGGTGAGGGAGCGCAGCGACGCCACCTCGACCCGGGCCATGGGAAGGCTGGTGCGGAAGTACTCCAGGGCCCGGGCGGTCAACTCGTCGGCGTTCTCCTGGAAGCCGTAAGGCGTGTCCAGCACGGCCACCAGGGGCCGGGAGGGGAACCTCTCGAATACCGAGCGGTGGACCGGCACCATAGTGGCGGTGGTCTCCCCGGAGCCCATGATGGTGAGCAGGCGTGGCGCGGCCATGACGATCGCCCGCAGGATACGCCCGGGCCGCCCCGCACCCCATGGCTGCCGGCGCTGCGGGCCTCGGAAACGGCTACCGTCGGCCCGCCGCCCAACCCGGAGGAGCCGCTCGTGGCTGAGGACATCTTCACGCTCTGCGACCGCCTCGTGGAGGAGACCGCCGCCCTTTCGCCGACCCTGGCCACCCTGGCAGGGATCAGGGGCTACGACCACCTGTGGGACGACTTCAGCAGCGCCGGCTACGAGCGGCAGAAGGCCGCGATGGAGGACCAGCTGGCCCGGGTGCGGGCCGCGGCTACCGGGGACGACGCCTGGGGGGCGCTGGCCGCGGAGGTAGCGGCCGCGACGCTCGAGGACAACCTGACCCCCTACGGCACGGCCGAGTATTTGCGCGACCTCAACAACATCGACTCGACCTTGCAGCAACTGCGCGACGTGTTCGAGCACATGGGCAAGGAATCCCGGGAGGACTGGGAAGCGGTGGCCGCCCGTCTCGAGGGCCTGCCGGCGGCGGCCGCCGCCTACCGCCTCCGCCTCGAAGACGGCCGCCGTCGGGGGCTGGCAGTGGCCCGGCGGCAGGCGGAGGAGGGGGCTCGCCAGGCTGGGCACGCCGCCGGGGAGGCCTCGGCGCTGCGCCGCCTGGCCGCCGAGTGCGACGCCTCCGGCCTGGGCGACGACGCCCTGCGGGGCCGGGTGGCCGCCGGGATCGAGGGCGCCCTGGCCGCCTTCGGGGAGCTAGCCGCTTACCTTGAGCAGGACTACCTGCCTTACGCGGGCGAGGCCGATGGGGTGGGTGAGGAGCGCTACTCGCGTCTGGCTCGCCGCTTCCTCGGCTCGGCGCCCGACTTCCGGGAGGTCTATGCCTGGGGCTGGGAGGAGATCGCCCGCCTGCTGCGCCGCATGGAGGAGACCGCCGCTGCCATCCTTCCGGGGGCGGAGCGTCGCGAGGTGCTGCGCTTGCTGCAGGAGGACCCGACGCGGGCGGCCTCTTCGCCCGAGGAGTTCCGCTCCATGATGGCCGCCCGCCAGGAGACGGCTCTGGCCGACCTGGAGGGGGCCCACTTCGATGTGCCCGAGCCGATCCGGCGAGTCGACGTCAAGCTGGCGCCTGCGGGCGGGGCCCTGGGCGCCTTCTACGTCGGGCCCAGCGAGGACCTCACCCGGCCCGGCACGGTGTGGTTCGCCCTCGGCGAGCAGCAGGTGGTGCCCATCTTCGACCAGGTGACTACCAACTACCACGAGGGCTTCCCGGGCCACCACCTGCAGAACGGCATCCAGATGATCTCGCCGGCTCGCCTCAGCCGGTTCCAGAAGATGCTGGTCTGGTACCCGGGCAGCGGCGAGGGGTGGGCCCTCTACGCCGAGGACATCATGGAGGAACTCGGCTACCTGGAGAAGCCCGACTACCTCATGGGCAAGCTCGCCGGGGAGATGCTGCGGGCCTGCCGGGTGGCAATCGACATAGGCTCCCACCTCGGCCTGCGGATCCCGGAGGGCCAGCCCTTCCACCCGGGCGAGGCCTGGCGGTTCGAGACCGCCGTGGAGATGCTGGTCGACTACGCCGCCCAGGCGCAGGACGTGGCCGAGTCCGAGGTGATCCGCTACCTGGGCTGGCCGGGCCAGGCCATCGCCTACAAGGTGGGCCAGCAGGCCATCCGCGACCTGCGGGCCGACGCGGTGCGGCGCCATGGGGAGGCCTTTGATCGCAAGGCCTTCCATGCCCGCTTGCTCGAGATCGGGGCCGTGGGCCTCGACGTGCTGCGCCGCCACCTGGCCGGGTTCTGAGGGGCCGAGCAGCGGGATTGCCCGGTCTCTTCGGCCGGCCCTGCTTCTCTACAGCGCGCCCGGGTGCCCGCCGATAGACCGGTTGTGACCATCTCGGAACAGGCTCAGTGGGGGCGGCGCGTCTCCGACCAGATTCAGGTTTCCGGCACCAGCGCCGAAGTGCGGCGCCTGCTCGAGGCCTGCGTGTCGCGCCAAGCGTCTGATCTCCACGTCCGTCCGGGCAACCCGCCGGTGCTGCGGGTGAGCGGCCGGCTGGAGCGCCTCACCGAGGCTCCCTTCGACGGCGCCGCCTCGGCGGCCTTCTGCCGTGCGCTCTGCAGCGAAGCCCAGTGGGCCTCCCTCCAGAAGGTGGGCACCGTCGACCTGGCGCTCACCTACGCCGACGGGGAGCGCTTCCGGGTGAGCGTCATGCGGGAGCGGGCCGGCTTCGCCGCCTCGCTGCGCCGCATCACCTCGGACCTGCTCACCTTCGAGGAGATCGGCCTCGACCGCACCGTGGTGACCGGCCTGCTGCGCCAGACCCGGGGGCTCATCCTGGTCACCGGCCCGACCGGCTCGGGGAAGTCGACCACGCTGGCGGCCATGGTGGATTGGATCAACGAGCACCTCGACCGGCACATCGTGACCATCGAGGACCCGGTCGAGTATCTGCACCGCAGCCGCCGCTCCCTGATCACCCAGAGGGAGGTGGGCTCCGACGTCCCCTCTTTCGCCGAGGCCATGCGCCGGGTGCTGCGCCAGGACCCCGACGTGATCATGGTGGGCGAGATGCGCGACCTGGAGACCATCGCCACCGCGACCACCGCCGCCGAGACCGGCCACCTGGTGCTGGGCACGCTGCACACCACCGGCAGCGCCAAGACGGTGAGCCGCATCATCGA
>JALOLI010000176.1 GCA_025456165.1 Acidimicrobiia bacterium
GTCGAAGTCGTCCAGGAGCTCGAAGCTGCCGCCGTGCTTGCGGACGTTGTCCTTGGCCTGCTGGACGATGTCGGGCATGAGCTTGTATTCGGGGGGATGGGTCAACCGCACGTTCATGCCAAAGCGCGACATCTGGAGGATCAGGCTCTGGGGCACGGAGATGGGCTTCTGGTAGCTCTTGGCGTAGGCATAGCTCACGTTGATGGTCTTGCCGCGCGGGTCGCCCACCTTCTCGATGATGGTCAGCAGATCGGCCAGGATCTGGAAGGGGTGATACACGTCGCACTGCATGTTCAGCACCGGCACCCGGGAGGCCGCGGCCACTTCACGGATGTAGGTGTTGCCCGAGCCCCAGTCGACCTGGCGGATGGCGATGCCGTCGTTGTACCGGCCGAGGATCTCCCCGATCTCCTTGGCGGTGTCGCCGTGGGCGATCTGGGTGGTCTCGGCCTCGATGAACTGGGCGTGCCCGCCCAACTGGGCCATGCCGGCCTCAAAAGAGGCCCGGGTGCGAGTGCTGGAGAAGAAGAACAGCATCGCCAGCACCTTGTCCCGCAGCAGCGGGTGCAGCTCCCCCAGGGCGCGGCGCCGCTTCAGATCGAGGGCCACCTCAATGACCGTGTCGATCTCGTCGCGGGTCCACTCCTGGAGCGTGATCAGGTCTCGGCCGCGCAAGCCGGTTTGCATGTCTCTCTTCCTCGCTTCTACTCGGTGGCGCCCAGGACCAGGGCGAGCAGGGCCATCCGCATGACGACGCCGTTGAAGGCCTCTTCCCAGTAGCGGGCATGGCGGGTGGCGTCGACGTCGGCGGGCAGCTCGTCCATTCGGGGCAGGGAGTGGAGGATGATGGCGTCGCTCCGAGCCTTGGAGGCCAGCAGCTCGCGGGTCACCTTGTAGTTGGCCGGGGTGAGCCCCTTGTCGCCCCCGGCTTCCTCGCGGCTCCGGGTGTAGTCGGCCTGCACCACGGGCTCCATGTAGATGACGTCGGCTTCGCCGATCACGTCCGCCACGTGGTCGGCCTCTTCGAAGACCAGGTTCTTCTCCTGCAGTTCCGCCTTGAACTCGTCGGTCAGCGACATCTCGGGCGGCGAGACGAAGATGGCCTTGGCGTCGAACTGGGTGAGGGCATAGCCCAGGGAGTGCATGGTGCGCATGCGCATGTCGCCGATGCACAGGAAGGTGAGGCCGTCGATGGTCCCCAGTTCCTGCTGCACGGTGAACAGGTCGGTGAGCACCTGAGTGGGATGCTCCCCCCAGCCGTCGCCGGCGTTGATCACCGGGACGCTGGCCCAGCGGGCCGCCTCGGCGGGGGCCCCCTGCTGGAAGTGGCGCATGACGATGGCGTCGCCGTAGTACTCCAGCATGTGCACCGTGTCCTTGATGGACTCCTGGTAGAAGTCCCCGGCCCGGGTCATCTTGGGGTCGGCGAAGCCGACCACCCGGCCGCCCAGGCGGTGCATGGCCGCCTCGTGGGCCAGGCGGGTGCGGGTCGACGGCTGGTAGAAGGCGGTCACCAGCGTCTTGGACGACAGCAAGTCGGAGTTGCGCCGCTCCCGGGCGATCGGCTCCAGCCGGGCAGCGACCTCGAAGCAGTGCATGAACTCGGCGCGCTCGAATTCCTTCAGCGACAAGATGTCGCGACCGGCGAAGCTCCTCATCGTTACCTCCTGGGGGTGAGCCCCTCTAGTTTGGCCGCAACCCGCGGCTTGCGCCACCGCCGCCGCCGGGCCGAAAGACCCACGCGCCGCCGCCCGGCATGCCATAGAGTGGTGCCCGCATGTCGCTGCCGGGCATCACCGCTTATCTGAGGCCGGGCACCCTCGAGGAGGCCCTGGCCCTCCTGGGCGAGCGCGCCATCGCCGTGGGCGGCGGCACCGACGTCATCCGCCACCCCCACATCGGGGTGACGACGCTGGTGGACCTCGGCGCCCTGCCGTTGCGCTACCTCCGCCAGGACCGGGGCTTCGCGGTGGGGGCCACGGCCACCCTCAACGACATGCTGGAGCACCCCGGCCTCGCCTCCCATCTGGACGGGGTGCTGGCGCAGGTGCTCCGCGGCGTGGGATCCCCTCTGCTGCGCAACGCCGCCACCATCGGCGGCCACCTGGCCCGGGGCCGCTACAGCGACATCGTCCCCCTGCTGCTGGCCCTCGACGCCACCGTGACCCTCTTCGACGGCACGGAGCGCACGCTGCCGCTGGCCGACTACTACCGCGAAGGCCTGCACCGCAGCCGGGCTCTGATCACCGAGGTAGAACTCCCGCCGGCCGGCGCCGACACCGCCGCCGCCTTCCTCAAGTTCACCCGGGTCGCCTACGACTTCGCCTTGCTCAATTGCGCGGTGCGCCTCCGCCTGGGGGGAGACGGCCGCCCGGTCGAGTGCCGCATCGCCGTCGGGGAGACGCCGGCACTGGGATCCCTGGTCGCCCCGGCCGCCGACTACCTGCTCGACGGCCCCCTGGACGACGAGCGCGTCGCCACTGCGGCCGCCATCGCCGCCCACGAGATCGCCGCCCAGGACGATCAGCGTGCCTCCGCCGAGTACCGCCGCCACCTCTGCCGGGTTGGAGTGCGCCGCTGCCTGGACGAGGCCCGCCGCCGTCTCGCGGAGCGCCGGCCGTGACCCTCGAATTCGTGCTCAACGGGACCCGCCGCACGGTCCAGGCCGACCCCGGCGAGAGCCTCATGGACCTGCTCCGCCGCCTCGGCTTCAAGAGCGTCAAGAACGGCTGCGACGACGGCTACTGCGGCGCCTGCGCCGTGCTGCTCGACGGGCGGGCGGTGAATGCCTGCCTGGTGTTCGCGGCGCGGGCGGCCGGGAGCCGGGTCGACACCGTCGAGGGGGTGGGCCGCGAGGGGGTGCTCCACCCGGTGCAACGCGCTGCCCTCGACCTGGGCGCTATCCAGTGCGGCTTCTGCACCCCCGGCATCGTGATGACCGCCCTGGACCTGCTGGCCCACAATCCCCGGCCGGACGAGGCCGAGGTGCGGGAGGCGCTGGCGGGCAACTACTGCCGCTGCACCGGCTACGTGAAGCCGGTGGAGGCGATCCTGGCCGCCGCCGCCGAGATGCGGGAGGCCCCGGAGTGAGCGAGAAGTTCGAGGTGGTCGGCGCCAGCGAGCGCAAGGTGGACGGCCTGGCCCTGGTCACCGGCCGCCCCGTCTTCGCCGGCGACCTGGACCTGCCGGGCACCCTGCACCTGGCGCTGCTCGCCAGCCCCCACGCCCACGCCCGCATCCGCCGCATCGACGCCGGCCCGGCCGCCCGCCTGCCCGGCGTGGCCATGGTGCTCACGCACGAGAACACCCCGACGCTCCGCTTCACCACCGCCGGCCAGGGATACCCCGAGCCCAGCCCCTACGACGCCCGCATGTTCGACCCCAAGGTGCGCTTCGTGGGCGACCGGGTGGCGGTGGTGGCCGCCGAGTCGCGCCGCCTCGCGGCAGAGGCCCTCAGCCTCATCGCCGTCGACTACGAGGTGTTGCCGGCGGCCCTCTCCCTGGATGCCGCCCTGGCCCCGGGAGCGCCGGTCGTCCACGATGAGGCCGACGCCGAGGGCATCTGGGACGCCGCTCACAACCTGGCGGCGGCGGTGGACATCGCCGTGGGCGACGCCCCGGCCGCCTTCGCCGACTGCGCCGTGGTGGTGGAGACCACCTGCGAGACGCAGTACGCCCAGCACGCCCCCCTCGAGACCCATGTCTGCCAGTCCTACCTCGACGACAACGGGCGCCTGGTCCTGTACACCAGCACCCAGGTCCCCTTCCACCTGCGGCGGATCATCGCCCGCATACTGGACTTGCCCATCCACCGCATCCGGGTGGTCAAGCCCCGCATCGGCGGCGGCTTCGGGGTCAAGCAGGAGGTTCTGGTCGAAGACGTCTGCGCCCTGGTCACCATGCGCACCGGCCGCCCCGCCCGCTGGGAGTACACCCGCCCCGAGGAGTTCGTCTCGGCCCGCACCCGGCACCCCTTCCGCATCCGGGTGAAGGTGGGGGCGAGACCCGACGGGGTGCTCCACGCCGTGGAGATGGACGCCACCCAGAACACCGGCGCCTACGGCACCCATTCCCTCACCGT
>JALOLI010000010.1 GCA_025456165.1 Acidimicrobiia bacterium
CATGCTGCTGCAGATCGGGGTGACGGTGGCCCTGGGCGTGCTCATCGACACCTTCATCGTGCGCAGCATGCTCGTGCCGGCCATTACGGCCATGTTCGGGAAGTGGGCCTGGTGGCCGTTCCATCGGGGGAGCGCCGAGCCGGTGGTCGTCGAGGAGGCGCCGGCCGGCGAGGGGTGAGGGCTGTCCGCGCTTTAGCCCGTCAGGCTGTCGAGCAGCGCCCAGGAGGGCCCGTCGAGAGGAGCGAGCAGCCCGGGCCCGGCGTTGCCCAGGGTCACCACGGCCAGGCGGCGCGGCATGTCGATGGCCAGGAAACTGGAGCCGCCGTAGGTGCCGCCGTTGTGCCAGCAGACCTCCGCCGGCCGGCGTCGGCGATCCCGGGTGCGCAGCATCCAGCCCAGGCCCACCGCGGCGAAGGGGAGGCGCCCCCGGTGGAAGGGCCGGCGGGCCAGGGCCAGGGCCTCCCCGACCGCCCCCGGCGGTGGGTCGAGGCAGGCTCCGGCGAAGGCGAGCAGGTCGGCTGCCGTGGAGCGCAGCGCCCCGGCGCCGGCCAGGGCCCCAAACGTCCAGGGCGGGGTGGGCTTGCCCTTGCGGAAGCCGGCCACGGGGGTGGTGCCCGGGCCGCAGCCGCCCACCCCGGTCGCCGTCAGGGCGAGCGGCCCGAGCAGGCGTTTCTCCACCAGAGCCTCGTACGGCCGCCCCGCAGCCCGGGCCAGGAGGTGGCCGAGCAGGCCCATTCCGAAGTTGGAGTAGCGGGATCGGGGCCGGCGGGGCCGGCGGGCAGCCGGGCCCAGGCAGGCGAAGACCTGCTCCTCGGTGAGGCGGGAGTAGGGGTCGGAACTGCCCTTCACCATCCGCAGCAGGGCCCACGGGACGCGGGGCAGCCCGGCGGTGTGGGTGGCCAAGTCGACCAGAGTGGGCTGGAGATCGGCTGAGGGCAAGCGAGCGGTCACCTCGTCGGGCAGGTAGCGGCCGATGGGGTCGTCGAGTCGTACCTCGCCCCGGAGTGACATCTCGGCCAGGAGCAGGCCGGTGAAGACCTTGGTGATCGAGCCTATCTCCCAGCACAGTGCGGCAGGGTCCGGCTCTCCGGCCACCGAGCCCAGGGCCCAGACCTCCGACCGTCCGTCGCGGAGCACGCCCACGGCGATGCCCGGCACCTTGCGAAGGGCTCGCGTGAAGAGAGGGGCCGGGTCGCTCATGGGCCGGTGAACCTAGCCGCCCCGTCGCTCGTAGAGCACCAGGTCCGGGCCGCCCGGGTGACGCAGCTCGCCCACGACGACGAAGCCCAGGCCCTCGTAGAAGGCCCGGGTGCGTCGGTTCCAGGTCGGCGTGTCCAGCGTCCAGAAAAAGGCCTGCGGGTACGCGGCGAAGAGGAGGGCCATGGCTTGCTTCCCGATCCCCTGCCCGTGCCACTCCGGGTCGAGGAAGAGGCGGCCCAGTTCGTAGTGCCCGGGGCCTTTGTCGAACACGATGGCGCCGCCCACCAGGCTCCCGTCCACGGTGACGGCGTGGTAACGGCCGGCCCGCATCATCTGCGCCTGCCAGTCGGGAGAGGTGTAGCCCGGCGGACCGCCCGGGCCGGGAGCCAGCCCGAGGGCGAGATCGCTGTCGAAGGCACGGCGCGAGATGGCGGCCAGGGCGGCGGCCTCCTCGGGCCGGGCCGGGCGCAGGGCGATCTGCGGGTCCGTCACCACTTCAAGGCCGCCGGCGCCCCGGTCGGCACGGCAGGACGGACCGGCTGAACGGCGGCCACCGGCCGGTAGGCCTCGCCGGGCGCGGGCCGCGGGTCGGGCTCGCCCTTGTTGGGCCACATGGCCGCCGCCCGCTCCGCCAGGGCGGTGATGGTGAGCGAGGGGTTCGACCCCAGGTTGGCGCTGACCGTCGCCCCGTCGATCACGGACAGGGCGGGGTGGCCGTAGACCCGGTGGTAGGGGTCGATGACCCCCTGCTCCGGGCTCGCCCCGATGGCGGCCCCGCCGAGGATGTGGGCCGTCATCGGGATGCCCAGCAGCGACTCGTTGATGCTGGCCGCCGGGATGCCGTCGAGGGCCTTCGCCGCCGCCCGGGCCGCCTCGTGGGCGACGGGGAGCCAGGTGGGATTGGGCTGCCCGTGCCCCTGGGTGGAGGCGACGCGCGTGCCGAAGAGGCCCTTCTTGGTGAACAGGCGCAGGCTGTTGTCGAGTGACTGCATCACCAGGAGGATCACCGAGCGCTCCGACCAGTGGTACACCGACATCGAGCGCACGAAGGCGATGGGGTGGCGCAGCGCCGTGGCGATGAAGCGGAGGGGCTGGGGGAGCCGCCCCTCGCCCTTCACCAGGATCGAGGCGATCAGGCCCATGAAGTTGCTCCCCGGGGGGTAGCGACAGGGCTCGATGCGGGTGTCGGGCACCGGGTGGATCGATGAGGTGATGGCCACCCCCTGCGAGTAGTCCACGGTGCGCTTCTTGGCCCCGGCGCCGAGCAGCGACTCGGAGTTGGTGCGGACCAGGTAGCCCACCCGCGAGGACAGGTGGGGGAGGCGCCCCGCCGCCTGCAGGTGCAGCAGCAGGCGGGTGGTGCGCAGCGCCCCGGCGGCGAAGACGATGTGGTCGGCGGTGAAGGTGCGGCGGCGTTTGCGCACCCAGGCGCCCGGGCGCTCGGTGGTGACGCGCCAGCGGCCGGCCTCCTCTTCCACGTCCACGGCGGCGTGCTCGGCGAAGACCCGGGCCCCCAGCGACTCGGCCAGGTACAGGTAGTTGCGGTCGAGGGTGTTCTTCGCCTCGAAGCGGCAGCCGACCATGCAGCCGCCGCAGCGCTTGCAGCCGACGCACTCCGGGCCGGCGCCGCCGAAGAAGGGGTCGGGCACCCGCTTCTCCGGCTCGCCCAGGAAGACGCCGATCGTCGTCGGCTCGTGGGTGTGCTCCACCCCGAAGTGGCGGGCGACGGCGGCGAGGATCCCGTCGGCCGGGGTGTCGGCCGGGGCGGTCACCCGGCCGAGCATGCGCCGGGCCAGGTCGTAGTAGGGGGCCAACTCCTGCTTCCAGTCGGTGATGCCCCGCCACTGCGGATCCTCGAAGAAGGCGTCGTGCGGCTCCAGCAAGGTGTTGGCGTACACCAGGGAGCCGCCGCCCACCCCCGCTCCGGACAGGATCAGGACCTGGCGCAGCAGGTCGAGGCGCTGGATGCCCCGCATCCCCAGGCCCGGCATCCACAGGAACCGGCGCAGGTTCCAGTTCGTGCGGGCGAAGTCACCCGGGCCGAAGCGCCGCCCCGCTTCGACCACCCCCACCCGGTACCCCTTCTCCGCCAGCCGCAGGGCAGTCACGCTGCCCCCGAAGCCGCTGCCGATGATCAGGACGTCGAACTCGCCGCCGCTCTTTCCCACGCCGCCTCCCTGTCGGGCGCCAGCCTATGCGATCGCGCCGCCGCCCGCGAGCGCGGTCCCCGCCCCCTCCCGGCTGCTTGTGACTAGCGTCCCTGGCGCCGCCGCGGATGAGGCGGCAGGCTCGCTGGGGATACCTGGAGGTGGAGATGACGGCGCGGCGCAGCTGGGCGGAGCCCTGGAAGATCAAGATGATCGAGCCGATCCGGATGACGACCCGGGAGTATCGGGAGGGGGCCATCCGGCAGGCGGGCTACAACACCTTCCTGCTCCAGTCCGACGACGTCTACATCGACCTGCTCACCGACTCCGGCACCTCGGCTATGTCCGAGAACCAGTGGGCCGGCCTGATGCTGGGCGACGAGGCCTACGCCGGCAGCCGCTCGTACCGCCACCTGTGCGAGGCCATCGAGGAGGTGTACGGCTACCCCGAGACCGTTCCCACCCACCAGGGCCGGGGCGCCGAGCACATCCTCAGCCAGATCCTCATCGAGCCCGGCGATGTGATCCCGGGGAACATGTACTTCACCACTACCCGGTTCCACCAGGAGTACGCCGGGGGGCGCTTCGTCGACGTCATCATCGACGAGGCCCACCAGCCGGCCAGCACCCACCCCTTCAAGGGGAACTTCGACCTGGCCAAGCTGGCGGCCGTGGTCGAGCAGTACGGGGCCGACCGCATCCCGTACATCTCCAGCGAGACCAACGTGAACATGGCCGGCGGCCAGCCCATGTCGATGGAGAACATCAAGGCCACCTGGGAGTTCTGCAAGGCGCGGGGCATCCTGGTGATGCTCGACGCCACCCGGGCGCTGGAGAACGCCTGGTTCATCAAGCAGCGCGAGCCGGGCTACGCCGACCGCAGCGTCCGCGAGATCCTGAAGGAGATCTGCTCGTACTCCGACGGGGCCACCGTGTCCTCCAAGAAGGACAACCTGGTCAACATCGGCGGCTTCCTGGCGCTGCGCGACCCCGAACTGGCCCGCCGGGCCCGGGCCCTGCTGGTGGCCTTCGAGGGCCTGCAGACCTACGGCGGCATGTCGGGGCGCGACATGGAGGCCCTGGCGAGGGGCATTCGAGAGATGGTGGAGACCGACGACCACGTTCGGGCCCGGGTCGGCCAGGTCGAGTACCTGGGCCGGCTGATTGCCGAGGCCGGGGTGCCGATCGTGGTGCCGGTCGGGGGGCACGGGGTGTTCCTCGACGCCCGGACGATCCTGGCCCACCTCCCGCAAGACCACTTCCCGGCACAGGCGCTGGCGGCGGCGCTCTACGTCGACTCGGGGGTGCGCGGCATGGAGCGAGGCATGGTCTCGGCGGGGCGCAACAAGGAGACGGGCGAGCACAACCGGCCCCGGCTGGAACTGGTGCGCCTCACCATCCCGCGCCGGGTCTACACCCAGTCGCACATGGATGTGACCGCCGAGTCGGTGGCCGCGGTGTACGAGGAGCGGGACAAGGTGCGCGGCCTGCAGTTCACCTACGAGCCGCCCGACCTGCGGTTCTTCCAGGCGCGCTTCGAGCTGATCTAGAGACGAGGGGGAGTCGGCTCCCGACCTGGGGAGACCACAGGCGGCCCGCCGCCTTGCGGAATCAGGCCGTGGCCGCCTCACAGGCCGGCGCCAATTGCCGCGCCGATGCCGGCCCCGGCCCGGGGGCCAGGCAGCCGGCGAGGTGCGCGGCGAGCGCATCGCGGGTCACCGGCTTGCCGATGTGCCCATCCATGCCGGCGTCCAGGCAGCGGCGGCGGTCCGAGGCGAGGGCTGCGGCCGTCATCGCCACGATCGGCACCGGCCGGCGGCGGCTCTCGGCTTCCCAGGCGCGGATCTCTCGAGTCGCTTCGATGCCGTCCATCTCCGGCATGGCGACGTCCATGAGAACCAGGTCGTAAGGGAACCGCTGTACTGCCCGCACCGCCTCGCGGCCGTCGGCGACCATGTCGACCCGGGCGCCGAGGTGCTCCAGCATGAGGCGGGTGATGCGCTGGCCCACGGGGCTGTCCTCGGCGACCAGCAGCCGCCGCCCTACCAGGACCTGCTCGGTGGCAATGCTGCCGTGAGCCCTGGGGGTGCCCCCGCTGTCGGCACTGAGGATGTCGTACAGGCTCGCTCGGCGAATGGGCCGGCGGATCCGGTGCAGGGGGGCAGCCCCTTCGGGGGGGACTTCTGCCCCGGTCAGGAGCACGATTCGGGTGTCGGCGGAGAGCAGCGGGGGTGGCCCCGACCCGCACAGTTCGGAAGAGACGAGGAAAACGGTGAAGGGCTGCCCGGCGGCGAGGGCCTGTCGCTGGAGGACGGTGGCCTCGGCGAGCGTCGGGCAGTCCGAGACCTGGACGCCCCAGGAGCCGGCCATGGCGGCAACCTGGCGGCGGACGGACGGGCTGGCGTCGACCACGAGGAGCCGGGGCAGGGGCTGGATTGGTGGATAGCGCCGGTCGGGACCGGGATCCGCGGCCCAGCCGACCCGCACTGTGGCCTCGAAGGTGGATCCGACGCCGACCTTGCTTTGCACCTCGATGGTGCCCCCCATGGCCTGGGCTAGCCGAAGGGAGATGGCGAGCCCGAGCCCGGTGCCTCCGAAGCGGCGGGTGGTCGAGCCGTCGGCCTGGGTGAAGGTGTCGAACAACTGGGGGAGGGCCTCGGCGGGGATCCCGATGCCGGTGTCGGTGACCCGCAGCGCCAGGGTGCCGCCGTCGGAGTCGCCCTCCACCAGCGCCACGCCGACCGCCACCTCTCCTCCCGGGGCGAACTTGACGGCGTTCGAGACCAGATTGGTCAGCACCTGCCGGGTGCGAGCGGGGTCACCTATGACCTTCTCGGGCACTCCGGGGTCGATGGCCGAGGTGAGCACGACCTTGCGATCCTGGGCCTGGAAGGTGAGGAGGTCGAGAACGTCCTCCACCAGTTCGGGTACCCCGAACTCGGTCTCTTCGAGATCGATGCGGCCCGACTCGATCTTGGAGAAGTCGAGGATCTCGTTGATCAGGGCCATCAGGGTCTCAGCGGAGCGGCGGGCCGTCTCGGCGTAGTCCCGCTGCTCGGGATCGAGGTCGGTGTCGAGCAGGAGGCCGGCCATGCCGATGACACCGTACAGAGGGGTCCGGATCTCGTGGCTCATGAGGGCCAGGAACTCGCTCTTGGCGACGGAAGCTTGCTCGGCCTTCTCCCTCGCGTACAGCAGGCTCTGCTCGACCTCCCGCTGCGCGGAGACATCGCGGAAGAGGAAGACCATTCCGACGACGTCGTCGCGCTCGCACACCGGGCTCAGGACGCAGGACACCGGCAGGTGCCGGCCGTTCTCGCGGATCAGGAGGGCGTTCTCATCCCGGTACACCGTGCCGGAGCGGACCAGGGCCAGGCACTCGGTGCCGTCGTCGGGCAGGGGAGGCTCTCCCGGGGCGTGGACGCGGAACCAGCCCATCACCGGCTGCCCGGTCATCCGGTCGGTGGGGAACCCCAGGTAGCGCTCGGCGGCGGCATTCGCTCTGACCAGCAACCCCCGGGTGTCGAGCACGCACAAGCCGTCGCTGACGGACGCGATCACCGACTGCAGGCGGTCCCGTTCTAGGGCGACCTTCGTTTCCGACGCCCGTCGCAGTGAATCGGCCAGTTGCTGCATCTCCCGTGAAGAGATCAGGAGCGACCTCTCCAGCAGGTAGCGGTTGCGGTCGGCGTCGTGGCAGGATCCCTCGACGGCATCGAGGAAGCCTCGCCAGTCCACGGCTGATGGCGGCTGCTCGCGACAGAGCCCGAGCTTGCGGAGCTGCCGATCGAGCAGGCTGCTCACGGCCGGGCCTCGGTGAGGGTGGTGAGCGTCATCGTCTGGTTGTGCAGGTCGCAGGCGCCCGTGTCGGACGGGGCGAGCTCTCCGTAGGAGTAGAAGCCGACCTGACGGATGCCGGGAGGCAGGGCCCCCAGCGTCGCCTCGACTTCCTCGTCGGTGCGCTCGCCGAGCACCAGACGGCGCCCCACGCAGCTGATGGCTATTGCCAGCCCGGGTTCCTTCCCGCTGCGCGCGGCGGCCACTGCCGCCGCCTCCTCAGCCCCGCCGATGAGCCGGTCGGGCGTGGACTGCATCAGCTGGGCTCTCCAGCCCTCGGGGATGTCGCCGGCGAAGACCAGGGATTGGGAATCCTCGTCGATGGCCAGGATGGTCCGCACCAGTGCCCGGTCGTGTTCCCCGCCGGCGGTGATGGCGAGCGGGAAGAGGAGGCCGGTGGCGGGGAGCCCTTCGGCCAGGTCGCCGAGGTACTCCCGGTACAGCGCCAACGCCGGCTTGCCGTCGAGCTCGTAGAGGACGCTGCCCTGGGAGCGGGTAACCAGGCGCTCGGGGCCGAAGATGCCCCAGCCGCCGCGGGAGCCGTGCCCGATGGTGAGGGCTTCCCCGTACAGCCCGACGGCTACCACCCGATCACAGCAGGGCCGGCTGCCTTCGAAGACCCAGGTGCGCTCGAACCGGGGCCCGTCTCCGGCGAGGCCGCCGGTGACCACCACCTGGTCGCCGACCGTCTCGTTGATGCCGGCTACCAGGGCGCTGCCGTTGACGTGGGTCCCTTCGGAGAGCACGAACAGGCCGCGCAGTGACGGGTCGGCGAGCTCACGGGCGATCTGCTCCCCAGCAGCGCGGGAGTCCTGGGCAGAAGTGATGGGGGCCGCGGCCGCCCTGACCAGTCCACTCTCCAGGCAGACGAAGGCGACACTGATCGAATCATCGAGCACCTGGCGACCGTGGATCTCCCCGGCGGTCGAGCACCCGACGACCACCGAAGTGGGGAAGGCAGCCGCCAGCCGCTGCAGTGGTTCGGGTCGGTCGGCGAAGGCGGGGGCGGCGAAGGCGAGGACCAGGGTGGTGGGCGAGTCGAGGTCGGGGAGCGGCGCCGACCAGCCCCTCCCGAGCTTGAAGGCGCGGGTGCCTACTTGCACGGCTGCCTCTCTGGTAGCGGTACCGGGGAGGCTCGGCAGGCCAATCCTCCCTGTGCCGGTAGTCATCGACCCCGAGGGACCCGGGGTTGAGCCGGTGTCGGCGTCCCTTGCCCGGTCGACCCCGCCGGCCTGAGGGGCCGAAGAAGCCGGGGTCAGGGCTGCCGGGTGCCGGGCAGCCTCCCGGTGCGCACCATGATGCAGTCGTGGGCCCGGATCGTCAGGCCGTGGGCCGCGGCGAAAGCGAGCACGTCGGGGTTCTCGGCGCCGGGTTGCAGCCAGACCCGCCTCAGGCCCAGGTCGAGGCATTGCCGCAGCACGTCGAGAGCGATGCCGGGGGGCACTACGAGGTTCACCAGGGTCGGTGCCTCGGGCAAGCCGGCGAGCAACGCGAAGCACGGGTCGCCGTCCACCGTGTCCCGGCCCGGGTTCACCGCGAAAACTCGATAACCCTTGCTCTTGAGGTTGCGGTAGATGCGCCCGCCGAACTTGGCCGGGTCGTCGGTTGCCCCCACCACGGCGATCGTGGTGGCGGGGTCGATCAGGAGTACGGCGAAGTCGTCCATGGGCCTCCGGGCGCCAGTTCGGGTGACCTTACCGCGCCCCGGACGGCGCCTGGTGCCGGGGCCCGCCCCAGCCCCAGCGGTTCGGGGCGGGATACAGTGAGTCCCCTCAGAGAGGGAGGATCCTTGCGGCGCGTGTGGGTCATCGTGGCCGCCCTCGGCGTCCTGGGCGCCTCCTGCGGCGGCAGCGGCGGCGAAGCGACCACCACCCTCCCGGACGCTGCCGGGGGCACTACTGCCATCCCCACCCCGGGGCTGCCGGCCACCTTCACCGGCCCCGACGGCGTGGAAACGGTGGTCGCCGACGCCACCCGCATCGTCACCCTCAGCGGGGACATGACCGAGATCATCTTCGCCCTGGGCCTTGGTCCCAACGTCGTCGGCTGCGACCTGTCCTCGGTCTACCCCGACGAGGCGAAGTTGATCGACAAGGTCGGGGTCGAGTTCGTTCTCGTGGCGGAGGGGGTGCTGTCGCAGATGCCCACCGTGGTCATCGGCGACGAGGACGCCCGGCCGCTCGAGGCCATCGAGCAGATTCGCCAGGCGGGGGTGCCCGTGGTGATCTTCCCCCGCTTCATGGGCCTCGGCGCCCCGGCCGAGAAGATCCGAGCCGTGGCCCGCGTGCTCGGCGTCGACGCCTCTGGCGACGCTCTCGCTGCCCGCGTCCAGGCGGAGATCGACGCCGCCATCGCGGGGGCGGCCGGGGTGGCGGTGCGGCCCCGGGTGGCGCTGGTCTACCAGGCCAGCGCGGATACCACTCTCATGCTGGGCCCGAACTCCGTCATGGATGGCCTCTTCGCCGCGGTCGGGGCCATCGACGTGAGCCCCCAAGCAGGGGTAGACGGCTACGCCCCGCTGTCGGCCGAGGCCCTGGTCGCCGGCGCGCCCGAAGTGATCGTGACCGCCGAGCGCGGCCTGGAGCGCTACCTGGGCGGCCTGGAAGGCCTGCTCCAGTTGCCCGGGGTGGCCGATACGCCGGCGGGCCGGGAGCGGCGGATCCTGGTGTACGAGGACCTGTTCCTGCTCGGCCTCGGCCCGCGCACCGGTGAGTTGCTCACCCGGTTGTTCGCCGATCTCCATCCCGAGGCGGCGGCAGGCTCGTGAGGGCGCCCCGTCCCGAGGCTGCTCCCGGCACGGCGGCCGTCCTCGGGGGACCGGGGAGGCGGAGGCTGGTGCTGCTGTTCGGCGGCCTCGGGGCCCTCCTGGTCGGCGGGGCGGTGGCTTCCCTCGCCATCGGGGCCGTAGACGTCCCCCCGGGGAGGGTCCTGCGCGTCGTACTGCACCATTTGGGGGTGGGGACCGGTGAGGGCTTCAGCGCCCAGGAAGATGCCATCGTCTGGTCGATCCGCCTGCCGCGGCTCCTGCTCGGCGCGCTGGTCGGCGCCGGGCTCGGGGCGGCAGGGGCGGCCCTTCAGGGGGTCTTCCGCAATCCGCTGGCGGACCCGCAGTTGGTGGGGGTGGCCGGCGGGTCCGCCTTCGGTGCCACGGCCGCCGTTGCCGCCGCCGGGGGGTTGCTGGGCAGCCTGGCCGGGCCGCTGGGAGGCATTGTGGGAGGGCTGGCGGCCGGGGCGGTGGTGTACTCGCTCGCCCGGCACCAGGGGCGCACCGAGGTGGTGACCATGGTGCTGGCCGGCATCGCCGTGGCCGCAGTGGGCCTCGCCGGGGCGGCTCTGCTCGGCTTCGCCGTGGACCGTCCGGAATTGCGCTCGGCGCTCTTCTGGTCGCTGGGGACCATCTCGGTCGCGACATGGCGGCTGGTGGCGGTGACGGCCCCCTTCGTGCTCGTCGCCGTCGCCGTGCTTCCACTCTTCGCCCGGCCGCTGGACCTGCTGCTTCTGGGAGACCGGGAGGCGCACCATCTGGGCGTGGCCGTGGAGCGGGTGCGCTTCGGGGTGCTGGGGTTGGCCGTGCTGGCGACGGCCGCCGCCGTCAGCGCCGTTGGGGTCATCGGCTTCGTCGGGTTGCTGGCGCCCCACGCCATCCGGGTCGCGGCGGGGCCGGCGCACCGGGTGGTCCTTCCCGGAGCCGCCCTCTGCGGGGCGGTCCTGGTGGTCCTCGCCGATCTGACGGCGCGCAGCCTGCACCCGCCGGTGGAGGTACCGGTCGGTCTGATCACCGCAGTGGTGGGCGGGCCCGTCTTCCTGTGGCTGTTGCACCGGACCCGGACCCAGCACGGGGGTTGGGGATGACCGGCCCGGTGCTCGCCGCCGAAGAGGTCGGCCTGCGCGTCCAGGGCGTCGCCCTGGTCGAGGGGGTCAGCCTGGAGGTGTCGGCCGGCGAGGTCGTCGGCGTCGTGGGGCCCAACGGTGCCGGGAAGACCTCTTTGCTGCGTTTGCTCGCCGGGGAGGTGCCGCCCACCTCGGGCCGCGTGACCCTGGACGGGGTGCCCCTGTCCCGCCTCCGTCCTCTCGAGCTCGCCCGACGCCGGGCGCTCCTGCCCCAGCACACCCTGCTGCAGTTCGCCTTCCGGTCGCTGGACGTGGTGCTCATGGGCCGCTACCCGCACCGCGAGTCGTCGGCGCAGGAGGACCTCGAATCGGCACGGCGCGCTATGGCGGGTACCGACACCTCCCATCTGGCAGGCCGGCTCTACCCGACCCTGTCCGGCGGCGAGCAGACCCGGGTTGCCTTCGCCCGCGTGCTCGCTCAGGACACTCCGCTGGTGATGCTCGACGAGCCGACGACCTCGCTGGACCTGCGCCACCAGGAACTGGTGATGCGGCTCGTCCGCTCCCTGGCCGACGGGGGAGCCGCGATCGTCGCCGTGCTCCACGACCTGAACCTGGCGGCTCGCTACGCCGACCGGGTGGCGCTGATGAGCCGGGGGAGGCTGGCGGCGCTGGCTCCGACCCGCGAGGTTCTCCGGGCGGACCTGCTGACGGAGGTGTACCAGCACCCGGTGGTGGTCGTGCCCCACCCCCACTTCGACTGCCTCCTGGTGCTCCCCGGCGGAGCCGACTGAGCCCCGGGGCGAACCGGTGCGCCGCCGCGGGTCAGGCTTCGGGCGGCAGGGAGGCCGCCCCGGCGGACCGTTGCTGCCGCCGCCACCGGGCGAGCCCCCACGCCGTCGCCGCCCCCAGCAGCGCCCCGCCGGCCGCGCAGGCCAGAGGCACCTCGCGGCGCCACACCCGGAAGACGAGGGCCTCGGGCAGACCGAAACGGTCGGCCAGGGAGGCGCCCATGACCGCCCCGGCCAGGCCGGCGAGCGCGGTCGTCGGCCACGCGGTCCTCAGGGGCCGCCGTGCCGCCGCCGTGATCACCAGTGCCGCCGCCGCGCCGAAGACGGCCATCACCGCCAGCCACACCAGGGAGCGCCCGAGGAACTCCA
>JALOLI010000011.1 GCA_025456165.1 Acidimicrobiia bacterium
TGGACGGAGGCGGCGGAGGCCATCGAGACGGCCCTGGAGGCCACCATCGCCGCCGGGACCGTCACCTACGACTTCGCCCGCCTCATGGAGGGGGCCACCGAAGTGCGCACTTCGGAGTTCGCCACGGCGATCATCGCGCGCCTGCAGAGCGCGCCGCCGGCGCCGCACTAGCCGGGAGGCGCGGGCTACCCTACCGGCCCGCAGTCGGGCCGAGGGGAGAGCATGTCCAAGGTAACCGTGGTCGGGGCGGGCCGCTATGGGTCGACCGCCGCCCAGCGCCTCGCCGAGATGGGGTTGGTCGACGAGGTCGTCATCACCGACGTGGTGGAGGGCCTGCCCCAGGGCCTGGCCCTCGACATGAACCAGTCCCGCTACCTGGAGAGGCACCCCACCCGGGTCGTCGGCACCAACGACTACGACGACACCGCCGGCAGCGACGTGGTGCTGCTCACCGCCGGCCTGCCGCGCAAGCCCGGCATGAGCCGCATGGACCTGCTGGCGGCCAACGCCCGCATCGTGTCCGGCGTCGCCGCCCGGGTAGCCGAGACCTCCCCCGAGGCGGTGCTGATCGTGGTGACCAACCCCCTCGACCACATGACCACGCTGGCGGCCGAGGTGTCCGGCTTCCCCCGGGAGCGGGTCATGGGCCAGGCGGGAAACCTCGACAGCGCCCGCTTCGCTCACTTCATCGCCGAGGCCGCCGGGGCGGACATCCTCGAAGTCGAGGCGATCACCCTGGGAAGCCACGGCGAGACGATGGTGCCGGTGCCCTCCCTGTGCCGAGTGAGGGGCCGCCCCCTGCCGCAGGTCCTCGACGCCGCCACCATCGCCCAGGTGGTGCAGCGCACCCGGGAGGGCGGCGCCGAGATCGTGGGCCTGCTGAAGACGGGGAGCGCCTTCTACGCCCCCTCGTCGGCGGCGGTCAAGATGGTGCAGGCGGTGCTCGGGGGGCGGGGCCAGGTGATGCCGGTTTGCGCCTGGACCACCGGCCAGTACGGGATCTCGGGCGTGTACCTGGGAGTGCCCGCCTGGATCGGCCGCGGGGGAGTGGAGGAGATACTGGAGCTGCCCCTCACCGGCGCGGAGATCGAGGAGCTCCAAGCCGCCGCCGCCTCGGTGCGCCGCTTCGCCGAAGAGCTTCACTCCCTGAGCCCGGCGGTGAAAGCCGGGGGCTGAGAGGAGAAGGCCGCGCCTCGCGGCGCGGCCTTCCACGCGGAGGATCGCCGGGCCTAGACGGCTTCTTCCAGCTCGGTGGCGCTGATCTCCGCCACCGCCAGCTGCTGGCCGGCCCGGCTGTGCTCCTGGAGCTCGTCGCGGCGCCGGGCCCAGAGGGCCACCGACCCGGCGAAGGCGAGCAGGCCTCCGGCCCAGGCGAGGAGGATCCCCGAGGTGATCTGGATGTCGCGATGGTCGGCGGCGATGCCCATCTGCTCGAACTGCAAGCGGAACAGAGTGGAGCGGACCGCTCCGGCGCAGACGATCGCCACGACCCAGGCCAGCGTCACGCCGATGAGCAGAAGCCGGTACGACGACAGTTCGTAGGGGGGCCGGGCGACGGCCAGGACGCTCAGAGTCAGCATGAGGATGAGCATCAGCACCCAGAGCGGCACGCTGCGGCCGCCCAGCAGCCGGTCGTAGATGACCAGGCCGGCCAGGACGGTGACCCCGGCGAAGATGCCGAAGCCGGCGAGTTTGCGCCAGGAACCGGCCAGCTCCCGGGGCAGGAAGCGCGCGGCGACGGCGATGGCGGCCAGGCCGAGGAGGCCGGCCAGCCCCCACACGATGACCCCGCCGGGCTTCTGGTCGGGAGCCTTGGCCACGATGGGCACCAGCGTGACGAAAGCGGTGACCACCCCGGCCATGAGCAACGATTCGACGGTTCTGCCCTTGAGCAGGCGAAGGCCCAACGGCACCGCCAGCAAGAGAACCGCGGCGGCGGTGGCGAAGATGACCCAGCCCTGGGTGGTCTCGTAGCCCCGGATGGACCACGGCTCCACGAGGTATCGGTAGTCCGGCTTCATGCGGACGTACTCCCAGAGCACGGAGGCGGCCATGAGGCCGGTTCCGAGCAGTATCAGGAACAGCGACCGGTTTCGCTTGTAGAAGCCCAAGGACCCTCCTGCCTGGGGGCGGACGCAACTCTACCCGTCGCAGCGAGCACCCTCCACCCGGGACCGGAAAACTACTGGTGAGACATGGCTTGTGGGTAGGATTCAGGGGTTGCGATCTCAGCTACCAGAGGGGAGCTACACATGAACAAGCGGGATCTCGTCGATGCCGTCGCCGCTCAGGTCGGCCGGCCGAAGGCCGAGGTGGCCTCTACCGTCGACGCGGTGTTCGCGCTGATTTCCTCAGCGCTGCAGCGCGGCGAAAAGGTCGCCGTGAGCGGGTTCGGCAACTTCGACGCCCGCCAGGTCGCCGAGCGGGTCGCCCGCAACCCCCGTACGGGGGAGTCGGTGGTCGTACCGGCCCGCACCGCTGCCCGGTTCAAGGCCAGCCGCAACCTGAAGTCGGTGCTCGGCGGCTGATCGCCCCCCGGCAGACCTGCTAGGCGTGAGGGCGCACCGCATGGTGCGCCCTCACCGTTTTTCCGGCACTCGCGGGAGCGGGCCGCCGCTCCCTAGAAAGTGCGCGAATAGGTCCGCCTCAGGGCCGGATGCCGCCCGACCATCGGTCGGCTTCCGGCGAGGGACGGCGGCCTATTGGCGCACCCCCTCAGTACTCCACCGCCATGCCGGCCGTCGCGTTGGCGAACTGGCTGAGCATGGCCTGGTTGGTGATGAGCTTGGTCATGTTGCCGGCGACCTTGATCTTGCCGGTCATGAAGGCCATCTGGGTGTTCAGCTCGCCCTTCGAGATGGCGATCGCCGTCTCGTAGTTGTTGGTGATGGTGACGTCCGGGCTCGCCCCCGGGCCGGCGGTGGCTTGGACGCTGCCCCCGCTGATGGCGATCAGGTAGGTCCCCTCGCTCCCCTCCGGGGCATCGGGCACCTCGAACTGGAGAGTCAGCTCGGTGCCGGCGATGGCACCCTTGAACCCCTCGTGGGCCTGCAGGGCGGCCGTCACGGCCTCCAGCCACTCCTTGGTCAGGAACTTCACCAACGCGGCTCCTTCCGTCGTCTTCGGCGAGGCTAGCAACAGTTACCCGCCGTTGACTCAGGGGGCGGGGCCCAGGGCCCCCCGCCACCGGCCCACGGCCGTCAGCCGGCGGTGGCGACGGCGGCAACGGCCGCCGCGATGGCGGCGCAGGCGTCGGGGGCGGGCGGTTGGAGGGGCCGGCGGGGCAAGCCGGCGCGCAGGCCCGCCGCCTCGGCCGCTGCTTTGACACCGGCAACGCCGTGCCGCTCGACCGCCGTCGCCACCGCGGCCAGGGAGGCCTGGGCGGCATCGTCCATCGAGTCCACGGTGCGCAGCACCAGTTCCGGGGCGTAGTTGGCGCTGGCGCAGATGGCTCCGTAGGCGCCGGCGCGCCGCGCCCCGGCCAGCACCACAGAGCGGCCGGCGAACACCATGAACCCGGGCGGCGCGGCGGCTACCCGGGCCCCGACTCCTGCCGCGTCACCCCCGGAGTCCTTCATGCCGACCGCCCCGGCCTCGGCCGCCGCAGCTACCACCTCGATGGGGATCTCATAGGCGGTGAACAGGGGCATGGAGTACAGCATGACGGGCAGCGAGGCTTCGGCGGCCAGGGCGGCGTAGTAGCGGGATACGGCGGCGGCGTTGCCCCGGGCCAGCGAGGTCGGGCACAGTGCCAGGAGGGCGTCGGCGCCGCCGGCGGCAGCTTCCGCAGCCTGGGCGAGCGCCTGGCGGACCGACTCCGCCGCCAGGCCCGCCAGCAGGAAGGCTTCGGGCACCGCGGCACGGGCCGTCTCGGCCAGGGCGCGGCGCTCCCCGGGCTCCAGGTAGGGGCCCTCTCCGTTGGATCCTCCGAGAAGGAAGCCGCGAATGCCGCGCCCCCAGAGCAGGCGCAGGTTGTGGTGATGGGCGCGGCAGTCGAGATCTCCGGCGGCGTCGAACGGAGTGATGAGGGCGGGCAGGACCCGCGGCACGGGTTTCACAGGGCGAGACGCTAGCGCCGGCGGCGCCGGCGGCCGACCCGGCGCCGGGACGCGCCATAATGTCCCCCTGCCCGTCGAAGAGGAGAGGTGACGGCAAACCGCCAGCCCCGCCGTGCGGCCAGCGCTTCGGTGCAGAACCCCCACTTCCTGCTGCGCCGGGTTCATTCCCTGGTCGGCCTCGTCCCAGTCGGCGCCTTCCTGCTGTTCCACCTTTGGGAGAACTCGCAGTCGCGCTTCGGCCAGGAGCACTACAACACCTACGTCGTCGAGAAGATCCAGAACCTCAACTACGTGCGGTTCCTGGAGATCTTCCTGATCGCCCTCCCCATCCTGTTCCACGGCGTCTACGGGATGGTCGTGTTCTGGATGGGCAAGCAGAACGTCACCCACTACGGCTACTTCCGCAACTGGATGTGGCTGGCGCAGCGCATCTCGGGGGTGGGGGTCCTCCTCTTCCTGCTGATGCACGTGATCGGGACCCGCATCCTGGCCATCTGGAACGAGGCGGTGCGCGTGGACATGTTCTCCCACATGAAGAACCTGCTCTCCGAGCCCTACTTCCTGGTGCCCTACCTGATCGGCCTGGTGCTGACGACCTTCCACTTCTGCAACGGCCTCTGGTCGGCCTCGATCGTGTGGGGCCTGGCGACCACCCCGCGGGCCCAGAAGATCATCCAGGTGGCTTCCGGGGCGGTGTTCCTGGTAGTGACCGCCCTCGGCATCCACGGGATGCTCGGGTTCTTCCTCTCGTCGTAGGCAGGGAGTCACAAAGCGCATGAGCACGGCGAAACCGACGGCCATCGTGGTGGGAGGGGGCCTGGGCGGCCTCTGGGCGACGCTGCGCCTCGTGGAGGCCGGGGTCGACGTCGATCTCTTCGCCCTCTTTGAGGTCAAGCGCTCCCACTCCGCCTGCGCCCAGGGGGGGATCAACGCCGTGCTCGACACCAAGGGCCAGGGCGACACCGTCTGGCAGCACATCGTGGACACCATCAAGGGCGGCGCCTACCTGGCCGACCAGCCGCCGATCAAGACGATGTGCGAGGAGGCCCCCGGTCTCATCCGCACCTTCGAGCGCATGGGCGTCACCTTTTCCCGCACCCCGGAGGGGCTCCTCGACCTGCGCCTCTTCGGCGGGGTGAAGTACAAGCGGACCGTGTTCGCCGGGGCGAGCACCGGGCAGCAACTGCTCTACGGGGTAGACGAGCAGGTGCGCCGCTACGAGGACCAGGGGTTGGTGCGCAAGCACGAGTGGTGGGAGATGCTCTCCCTGGTGCTCGACGGCGACGGCCGCTGCCGGGGCATCACCGCCCTGGACCTGCGGTCCTTGCAGGTGGAGTCCTTCGCCGCCGACGCCGTCGTCCTGGCCACCGGTGGCCTGGGCCTGATCTTCGGCAAGTCCACCAACTCATCGAACTCCACCGGCGCCGCCGCCAGCCGGGCCTACCAGCAGGGCGCCGCCTTCATGAACGGGGAGTTCATCCAGTACCACCCCACCGGGATGATCGGCGACGACAAGCTGCGGCTGATGAGCGAGGCTTCTCGCGGCGAGGGGGCGCGCATCTGGACTCCGCGTCGTCCGGCCGATCCCCGCGACCCCAGGTCGATCCCTGAGGCCGAGCGGTTCTACTTCCTCGAGGAGTGGTACCCGGCCTACGGCAACACCGTGCCGCGCGACGTGGCCTCCCGAGCCATCTGGAAGGCGGTCAAGCACCTGGGGCTCGGGGTGCGGGGCCAGGACCGGGTGTACCTGGACCTCACCCACCTGCCGCGCGACTTCGTGCGCCGCCGCCTGGGCGCCATCATCGACATCTACGAGGAGTTCACCGGGGTGGACCCGTGCGAGACCCCCATGGAGATCTTCCCCGCCCCGCACTACAGCATGGGCGGCCTCTGGGTGGACTACGAGACGGATGCCGGCGGGGGTATGAAGCACGGCAGCCCGCGCAACCACCAGACGAGCGTCCCGGGCTTGTTCGCCTGCGGCGAGTGCGACGGGGCCTACCACGGGGCCAACCGCCTGGGGGCCAACTCCCTGTTGAGCGCTTCCTTCAGCGGACGGGTGGCCGGGGAATCGGCCGCCGCCTACATCAAGGGCCGGGCCCGGGCCACCCGGCCGGACCTGGGAGCCGTCTTCGAGGCGGAGCGCCGCCGCCAGGAGGAGGTCAACCAGAGGCTCATGGCTGCGGACGGCTCCGAGAACCCCTTCACCCTCCACCGCGAACTGGGCCAGATCATGACCGACAAGGTGGGGGTGGAGCGGGACAACCGCTCTCTCGATGAGGCTCTCGCCGCACTCGCCGACCTCGAGGAGCGGAGCCGCCGCTTCGGCCTCGACGACCAGGCTCCCTGGGCCAACGCCTCGCTGCCCTATGCCCGCCAGGTCCAGGACATGATCGTCCTGGCCCGGGTGGTCGCCGCCGGCGCCCGCTTGCGGGACGAGTGCCGCGGCTCGCACCACAAGCCGGAGTTCGAGATGGAGATCCCCGAGGGCAAGTTCCCCGGCGACCCCGAGTTCGAGGACTACGTGACGCGCTGGAAGGACAACAACGACCGCTGGCTCAAGTCGACGGTGGCCCGGCACACGCCGCAGGGCCCCGAGATCGAGTTCCGGCCGGTGGACACTTCGGTGCTCCCCCCCGAGACGCCGCGGGACTACCGGTAGAGGGCGCCATGGCAGACACCATCCGCTTCAAGATCCGCCGCCAGGACCGGCCCGAGGCCGCTCCCTACTGGCAGGAGTTCGCCATCCCCTACCGCGCCGAGCACAACGTGGTCTCGGCCCTCATGGTCATCCGGGAGAACCCGGTCACCATCGACGGCAAGCGGGTGGCCCCGCCGGTGTGGGAGTCGAACTGCATGGAGTCGGTTTGCGGGTCCTGTTCCATGAGGATCAACGGCCGGGCTCGCCAGGCCTGCTCCGCCCTGGTGGACACCCTCGAGCAACCCATCGTCCTGGAGCCCCTTTCCAAGTTCCCCCTGGTGCGCGACCTGCTGGTCGACCGCAGCGTCATGTTCGACAGCCTGCGGCGGGTGAAGGCCTGGATCGAGATCGACGGCTCCTGGGACATCCACACCGGCGGTCCTCGCATCTCCCCGCAGGAGTGGGACCTCAACTACGCCCTGAGCCGCTGCATGACCTGCGGGTGCTGCATGGAGGCCTGCCCGCATTTCGGGACCGACAAGGCCTTCATCGGGCCGGCGCCGCTCGCCCAGGTGCTGTTGATGAACAACCACCCCACCGGCAAGTACTCCCGGGTTGAGCGCCTGCACGCCATCATGGGGGAGGGGGGCCTCACCGACTGCAGCAGCGCCCAGAACTGCGTGCGCGTCTGCCCCAAGGACATCCCGCTGACCACCGCTCTGGGCAAGTTGGGCCGCCAAACCACGGCTCAGTTGCTCCGGGACGTCTTCGGCGGCTGACCCGGTATCCCCCTCCCATGGGGATGGGAGGGGGGAGGGGGAGGGCAGCCGGTGTCTCCCTGTCATCGGTACGGGAGGGGGCTGGGGGGAGGGCTTCACCCGTGATTCACCCCCGTCTTCGCGCGCAGCGCGCGCGCTGTTGACAACTTTCAAAGGGTTGCTCCTTGTAGGACAACAACAATCCCTTTGACTGCGCGCGCTCCGCGCGAGATAATGACACTTAGGTAATTACTTCTATGTCATTCATCACCCGGCCCCTGGACCTCGAAGAGCTACGGAACGCACTCGTCTTCGACGACCTTGCCTGGCACGACCGGGCCAACTGCAAGGGAGCCAACGCCGACCTCTTCTTCCCCGAGCGCGGGGCCTCGACGCGGTCGGCCAAGGCGATCTGCCGGGAGTGCCAGGTGCGGGGGGACTGCCTGGAGTTTGCCCTGCGCAGCGGCGAGAAGTTCGGCATCTGGGGCGGGCTCTCCGAGAGGGAGCGCCGCCGGGTGCGCCGCGAGCGCCAGGTGGCTTCGGCGCGGCGGGCGTCCTAAGAGCGGGGTAGTTGCGGCCGGCATTGCGGCCCCGGTCTCCGGCCGGGGCCGCTCGACGATGGGGGATGCCCTCTCCGCTCTCGGCAGAGCCGAGCGCGCCTCCCCCGGCACGAGCGTGCCGGGGGAGGCAGAGTCAGCCCTCGTCGATGCTGCTGTGCCGCGGGAAGATTCCGGTAACGATGAAGCCGATGTGCTCGCCGACGTTCACCGCGTGGTCGGCGATGCGCTCCATGTACCGGCCCACTCTCGACAGCTCGATGGCGGTGTCTACGGGCATGCCTTCGACCTCGTTGGCCAGCAGGGTGTAGAACTCGCCGACCAGGGAGTCCACCTCGTCGTCCTCCTGGTCGAGGCGGGGCCCGGCGTTGGCGTCCATGTCGGCCAGGCTGTCGATGCCGCGGGCGAACAGGTCCAGTGCCGCCCGGCAGAGGCGGGCCAGCAGCCCCTGCATCTGGCTGCCGAGGTGGAAGCCCTGCTGGCGCACGATGCCCTTGGCGCAGTTCACCACCAGGTCCCCGCTGCGCTCGATCTCGTGGGCGACGCGGATGATCGAGATCAGGAAGCGCAGGTCGCTCGCCACCGGCTGCTGCAGGGCGATCACCCGGAACACCCGGCGCTCCAGGTCGATGTAGGCCCGGTCCACGCCGTCGTCGGCGTCGATGACCTGCTGGGCCAGCTCGAGGTGGTTCTCCAGCAGCGCCTCGGTTAGGCGCCCGGCGTTCTCCAGCACCAGCGAGCCGAGGGCGACCGAGGCGCGCTTGATCTCCTCCAACTCGGCGTCGAAACGGTGGCGGATCTCGGCGTGGGGAGTGCGGTCGTTGGTCATGGGGCCTTCTTCTGTTCGGTCAGCCGAAGCGGCCGGTGATGTAGTCCTCGGTCTGCTTCTGGTTCGGCCGGGTGAAGATCACGTCGGTGGCATCGAACTCTACGAGGCGGCCGGTGCGCATGCCGGTTTCTTTCACGTCGACGGTGAAGAAGGCGGTGCGGTCGCTGACCCGGGCCGCCTGCTGCATGTTGTGGGTCACGATGATGATCGAGTAGTCGCGCTTCAGTTCGATCATCAGTTCCTCGATGCGCAGGGTGGCGATCGGGTCGAGCGAGGAGCAGGGCTCGTCCATGAGCAGCACGTCGGGGCTGGTGGCGATGGCCCGGGCGATGCAGAGGCGCTGCTGCTGGCCTCCGGACAGGGCGTAAGCCGACTCCTTGAGTTTGTCCTGCACTTCTTCCCACAGGGCGGCACGGCTGAGGGACTCCTCGACGAGGTCGTCCATGTTCCCCTTGTAGCCGGCAATCCGAGGCCCGAAGGCGATGTTGTCGTAGATCGACTTGGGGAAGGGGTTGGGCTTCTGGAAGACCATGCCGATGCGCCGCCGCACCTCCACCGGGTCCACCTTCTCTCCATAGATGTCCACCCCGTGGTAGCGGATCACCCCCTCGACCCGGGCGCTCTCGATGAGGTCGTTCATTCGGTTGAAGCAGCGCAGCACGGTGGTCTTGCCGCAGCCGGAAGGGCCGATGAGGGCGGTTATCTCGTGCTCCCGGATGGCCAGGGTGGTGTCGGTCACCGCCCGGAAGGACCCGTAGAACACCTGCAGGTCCGCAACGTCGAAGATGGTGCCCTGCGCCGTCGCGACGTCTTCCGGCCGGCCGTTGCCGCGCAGCACCGACCCCACGGAGATGCTGCGCCCGGCGGGGCGGGTGCCGTTTCGCGGCGCCGGCGCGGCTGCCGCCGGGCCCGTTTGATCCGTCACCTTGCCGTCTTCCATGTCACCACTTCCGTTCGAAACGATTGCGCAGGATGATGGCGGCGGCGTTGGCCGTGAGCATCACCACCAGCAGCACCACGATGGCCGCTGCGGTCAGCGACCGGAAATCGGCCCCAGGCTGGCGCGCCCAGGAGAAGATGGTCACCGGCAGGGCGGTGTAGGGGCCGGTGACCTTGTCGAACACCCCGGCGGCGCCCACGCTGAAGAACCCGGTGGCCGCGCCCACCAGCAGGAGCGGGGCGGTCTCCCCGAACGCTCGAGCCAGGGTGAGCACCGTGCCGGTGAGGATGCCCGGGGCGGCATAGGGGACCACGTGGTAGCGGATGACTTCCCAGCGGGTGGCCCCCACCCCGAAGCCCGCCTCGCGGATGGCGGCGGGGACCGCCCGCAGGGCTTCGGCGGTGGTGATGATCACGATGGGGAGCACCAGGGCGGCCAGGGTGAGCCCCCCGGCCAGCAGGTTCTTGCCCCGGACCCCGCCCCCGGCCCCGACGGCGTTCACCAAGCGCACAAAGATGGTGAAGCCGAGGATCCCATAGACGATGGAAGGGACCCCGGCCAGGTTGCGGATGTTGGTGTTGATGAACCGGGTGAACCGGTTGTCGGGGGCGTACTCCTCCAGGTAGATGGCGGCGCTGATGCCGATGGGGAAGGCGAGCACCGCCACCACCGCGGTGAGAGCCAGGGACCCCATGATGCTCTGCCACAGCCCAGCGGTCTCGGCGTTCAGCGAGAGGGGGCTGGTGACCACCGACCATCCCCGGCCGGACAGGGCCCCCCAGGCTCGAGTGAAGATGTCTACGAGCAAGGTGGAAAGGAACAGGAGGGCGAACAGCAGCGCCAGCAGCAGGGCGGCGGGGAAGGCGATGTCGCCGAACCCGACGCGGCGGCCCTGGAGGGCCTGCTGCACCACGTCCGCGGTGCGTGGCGGGGTGGAGGAGGCCATCAGTACTTCTCCCGCACCTTGCGCACGAAGCGGTCGCTGATCAGGTTCAGCGCCAGGGTCATCAGGAAGAGGAGCAATCCCAGGAAGAACAGGCTCTGGAAGGCGTCGACCGCCCCCTCGCCCCCGCCCCCGGCCACCTGGTCGGAGCCGATGGCCAGCGCGCTCATGGCGGCCGTCATCGTCTGCCCCGGCTCGAAGACGTTCAACTCGAACAGGGACCCGCCGACGGCCCCGGCGGCCATGGCCACCACCATCGTCTCCCCGATGGCCCGGGAGACCCCGAGGATGAGCGAGGCCATGATCCCGGAGGCGGCGGCGGGGAAGACGATGCGGGTGACGGTGGTCACCTTCTTGGCTCCCAGCCCGTAGGAGGCCTCGCGCAGGGCGTGGGGCACGGCCCGCATGGCGTCCTCGGTGACCGAGGCCACCAGCGGGGTCACCAGGATGCCGACCCCGATGCCGGCGGCGACCATGCTGAACGCACCGGCATGGGGGTTCAGGCGCTGGACGATGCTGGGGCTGATCCAGGTGAGGGCGAAGTAGCCCAGCACCACGCTGGGGATCCCGGCGAGGACCTCCAGGATGGGCTTGAGCCAGCGGCGAGCCCGGGGCCGGGCGTACTCGGAGAGGTAGATGGCCGCCCCGAGTCCCAGGGGAGTGGCCACCAGCATGGCGATGGCGGCGATCAGCAGGGTGCCGGTCAGCACCGTCCTGATGTCGAACATGTCGCGCCGGGGGAACCAGCCCAGGTCCCACAGGGAGGAAAGGTCGACGCTGCGCAGGAAGCTCCAGGCTTCGCCGGCGAGGGAGGCGATGATCAGCAGGCTGATGAGGACCGAGGTGACCGCCGCGCCGGTGAAGATCAGCCGCACCCGGCGCTCCCGGCGTAGGCGGGGCCGGGAGCCGCTCAGGTCGATGGGGGGGGTCTCGGTAGTCACGTCGCGATCCCTTTTCTAGCAGTCCGGTCTCGTGCCGGCACCTGTTCGGGAGCCAGAGGGAGGGAAGGGATGGGGGACCGGCACCGCCGGTCCCCCATCCCTGTGGGGGGAGCGCCTTGGGGGAGGAGCGCTCCCGGCAGAGCCGGCTACCGGTTCTGCCAGGCCTCGAGGGTCGGGGCGTAGTCGGCCAGCCGGACGTAGCCGGTGCCGTCGATGACCTGGAATCCCTGCTCGGAGAGGTACAGATCCACGTAGGCGGCCACCTCCGGCCGCATGGCCGAGGCCTGGTTCACGTAGATGTACAGCAGGCGGGAGTAGGGGTAGCTGCCGTCGGCGATGGTGTCGTGAGTCGGGACGACGCAGCCGTCGCCGTCGTCCACGGCCAGGGCCTTGACCCGGTCCTGGTTGGCCACGTAGAAGGCGAAGCCCAC
>JALOLI010000177.1 GCA_025456165.1 Acidimicrobiia bacterium
GCGATCCCTCGCGGCGGTAGTGGGTGAAGACGAGTTCGTTGAGGGCAGCCCCGATCGGGTCGGCGAGAGCCACCCCCTCGGGGCAGAGGAACGCGGCGCCGAAGCCTTCCTCCTGGGCGCCGACGGGGACGACCATTTTGCCCTGGTCCTGCCAGCCGCTGCCGATCTCCTCGGTGGTGAGCAGGCCCTGGATGAGACCTGCCAGGTACCCGGTCTCCTCGGGGTCGGCCGCTTCGACGGCGACATCCCCGGCATCGGCCAGGCCCTCCTCGATCTTGGCGAAGGCGGCCGCGGCCATGGCCTGCACGCCGCCGTCGCCGAAGGCCGCCGGCTCGGGCGCGTTGAGGATCATGGTGGTGCTCACCTCGAGCAGGACCGGTCCCAGGCGGATGGCCATGCTCTTCATCTCCATCGACGGCGCCCCTTCACCGCCGTTCTCGTTGATGAGGACGCGGTAGGCGTAGCTCTCGTCCCCCACGGCAGGGAGACTGAGGGCTTCGATGCGCACTTCGCCGGCCTCCGGGGTCTCCCACGCCTCGATGCCGGCACAGGCGTCGATGGCGGCGGCCAGGGTGGCGAAGTCGCCGGCATTCTGATCGGCTTCCTCGAACAGCAGGGACTCGGTCAGCCATGCGCTTCGGCCCTCAGCGCCCTCCGGGGCGAAGCTCACCGAAACCTGCGGGTCGTAGGCCGAGCCCAGCGGGTCGAGGAGGGCCTGTCCCGCAGGGCACAGGAAGCCGGTGCGCTGCTCGCTCCCCGGCGGGATGACCTGACGGCCCCAGTCGACCAGGGTGAGGCCGAGGGCGGCGCTGGCCTCGTCGGTGGTCAGGAGACCCTGCAGGAGCCCAGACAGGGCGTCCCGGTAGGAGATCGTCAGCCCGGGGGCAGAGGTGGTCGTCGTGGGGGCCGTCGTCGCGGTGGCCCCGGTTGTCGTGGTGGTGGCCTGCGTGGTGGTGGCCTCGACGGCGTCCTCGCCGCAGGCGGCGGCTAGCAGAGAAAGGGCGAGGAGGAGGATGACGGCGGTCCCGGCAGCGCCGCGATTGTGGTTTCGGTCGATCATGGCAACTCCCCGGTTGTGGACCCGACGGAGTCCAACCTATGCCTCGAAGCCTGAAGCGGCGATCCGGGATCACCCTGACCGCGGCTTCCCTTCCCGGGGGGATGCCTCGGCTTGTGCAGCCGGCCTGGACCCGGGATGGGCTTCCGGCCTAGAGTCCTGCCCGGTAGCCGACCTGTGGGGAGTGCCGGCGTGGACGCAGCCTGGACGGTGCTGACGACCGCCCTGGTGGCCTACGCCCTGGGGTCCTTCCCCACTGCCTACCTGGTGGGACGCCTCACTCGGGGCATCGATCTACGCCAGGCCGGCGAAGGCAACGTCGGCGCTCGTAACACCTTCCACGAGGTCGGCCCCTGGTGGGGGGTGGCGGTGACCGCGGTGGACATGGGCAAAGGCGCCGCCGTCGCCCTGTTGTACGGGCGGGCCCCGCTCTGGCAACTCGCCGTCGGTGCCGCCTTCCTGGTCGTGGGCCACGCCTATCCCGTGTGGCTGCGCTTCGTCGGGGGCAAGGGGCTGGCCTGTGCCGGCGGCGTCACCGTGGCCTTGTTCCCCTGGTCGGGGTTGGTGGCCGCCGGGGCCGGCGGGGTGGCCTGGCTGCTCACCAGGCGGTTCCTGCCCACGCTGGTCACTACGGCCGTGCTGGTCTTCGCCTGCGCCCCGCTGTTCGGTCACGAGTGGCCGGTGATCCTGGTGGCCCTGGGGTCCTTCCTCCTCGTCGCCCTGAAGCGAGTCGTCGACGAGCCGCGCATGCGCCGCATCGAGGCCGAGACGGGCTGGGACCGGGTTCGCGGGGGGAGCCGGGCGTGAGCCGCGGGCTCGTGATGGACTGGGCGCTCACCTGGCTGTTCCTCGCCCAGCTGGCGCTGATCCTGTGGAATCAGCGGGAGCTGGGCCGCCCGCTGCCCCGGTTGTGGGCCGACGACGCCCCCCTGGTCAGCGTGATGGTGCCCGCCCGGAACGAGGAGGCGACCATCGAGGTTTGCCTGCGCTCGCTTCTGGCCCAGGACTACCCCAACCTGGAGATCCTGGTCCTCGACGACGGTTCTGCCGATGCCACCGCCGCCACCGTGCGGGCGGTGGGCGGCTCCCGGGTGCGCCTGCTGCACGGGAGCCCGCTGCCCCCGGGCTGGACCGGCAAGAACTGGGCCTGCCACCAGCTGTCCCAGGCGGCCCGGGGCGACCTGCTGTGTTTCGTGGACTCCGACACCACCCTGAGCCCCTCCACGGTGGCCGCGGCTGTTGGGGTGCTCGAGGAGGAAGGCGCCGGACTCGTTTCGCTGCTGCCCCGGGCGTCACGCGCTTCCGTCGCCGGGTCCGTGCTGCTGCCGATGGTGCCCTACGCCATGTTCGCCTTGTTCCCCATGGCGGCGATGCACCGCCGGCCCGCCCCGAGCGTCGCCGTGGCCTTCGGCCCCTTCCTGATGCTGACGCGGGAGGCCTACGCCGCCGCCGGGGGTCACGCCGCCCGACCCGACTCCATAGTGGACGACGTCGAGATGAGCCGGGCGGTGAAGGCCGCCGGCTACCCGGTGCGCCTGGCCAACGGGACCGATCTGGTGGAGACGCGGTGGTACGACAGCCTCGGCGGCATCTGGCGGGGCTTCTCCAAGAACGCCTACGGCGGGGTGGGCTACAACCCGTGGGCGGCGGCGGCGGTGGTGCTGGTGCTGATGCCGGTCCTCCTGCTCCCCTTCTTCAGGGTGGGGCTGGGGGCAGCAGGCGGCGACATCCCGGCCGTCGCGGTGTGGCAGGTGCTCTTGCTGCTCAGTGGCCGGATGCTGGTCTCCCACCTCGGCCGTGACCCGCAGTGGAGCACCCCCCTGCACCCGCTGATGGTGGCCTTCTGGGGCCTGGCGCTGGCCTGGTCGGCGATGCTCTCGGCCACCCATCGGCCGGTCGTGTGGCGTGACCGGGAGGTACCGACCCGGCCCCTCGAGGCGCCGTAGGCCTCAGGCTCCGGTCTGCGCCGCGAACCGGGCTCGATCCAGCACTACTCGCTCGATGCGCCCGCGAGCCAGCAGCAGTTCCCCCAGGCGGGCGGTGACGGCGAAGACCAGGCGCCGCCCGGCGACCTCCTCCAGTACGGCGGCGGCCATCACCTCGTCTCCCGTCGCCGCCGGGGCCAGGTGCTCCAGGGTCACCCGGGCGCCGACGGTCGTCTTGCCGGGGCCGAGATGGGTGGCGACGGCGGCGACGGTGGCCTCCTCGCAGAGGGCCACCAGCCGCGGGGTGGCCAGCACCGGCACGTCCCCCGAGCGGTGCGCCGGGGCCAGGTCCTCCACCGCGACGGTGAGCGAGACGGCGGCGGTGAGGCCGGGAGCGAGGGTCACGGACGCGACGCTAACCGGACCGGACCCTTTGATCCCCCGCGCCGCCATAATCCCGGCCTGCCGCCGAGTGAAGGAACCGTCATGCCCGCCTCGATCACCATGGGACCCGGGGGGCTTAGCGTCCCCGACGAGCCGATCATCCCCTTCATCGAGGGCGACGGCACCGGCCCCGACATCTGGGCCGCCTCGGTCCGGGTCTTCGACGCCGCGGTGGCCAAGGCTTACGGCGGGCGGCGCCGGCTGGCGTGGGAGGAAGTGCTTGCCGGGGAGAAGGCTTTCCGCGCCACGGGGGAGTGGCTGCCGGAGGCCACCCTGGAGGCCTTCCGCGAGCACCTGGTCGGCATCAAGGGCCCGCTGACCACTCCGGTGGGCGGCGGCATCCGCAGCCTGAATGTGGCCCTGCGCCAGATCCTCGACCTCTACGCCTGCGTGCGCCCGGTGCGCTGGTACCGCGGCGTGCCCTCGCCGGTGCGGCACCCCGAGCGGATCGACATGGTGATCTTCCGGGAGAACACCGAGGATGTCTACGCCGGGAAGGAAGTGGAGGCCGGGTCGGCGGAGGCTCGCCGCCTCCTCGACTTCCTGCGCTCCGAGTTCGGCTGGGAGATCCGGCCCGACAGCGGCATCGGCGTCAAGCCGATCTCCGAG
>JALOLI010000178.1 GCA_025456165.1 Acidimicrobiia bacterium
GGGGGTGACTAGTGCCGATGCACTAGTCCGTGACCAGCAACACCACCGCAGCGCGCCGTCCCGGCTGCCGCGCCTCCTCTCCGGAGACCGGCAAGCGCCGTCGCGGCCTGCTCCCCGCCCTCCTGGGGATCGTGCTGGTCAGCGCAGTGGCCGGCCTCGACTACCTGACCGGCCCTGCCGTCTCGGTCGACCTGCTCTACGTGCTGGCGGTGATGGCCGTCACCTGGATCGGCTGCCGCCGCCACGCGGTCCTGGTGGCGGTGCTCGCCGCCGCCGAGGGCCTCCTGGCCCAGATCGCCGCCGGCCCCGGGACCACCCTGACCCTGTCGGCCGTTTGGAACGCGCTCACCCAGCTGGTGGTGCTGACCCTGGTGGCGGTGCTGCTCGATTCGCTGCACCGCGCCGTGGAGCACCAGCGTCACCTGGCGGCGGTGGACTCCCTGACCGGCGCCCTGAACCGCCGCGCCTTCGAGATCGCCGCCGAGCGGGAGCGCCTGCGCGCCGCCCGCCACGGCACCCAACGACCGCCTCGGCCACCACGCCGGGGACCGGGTGCTCGCCGAGGTGGCCCGGGCCATCAGCGAAGCGGTGCGGGGCACCGACCTGTTCGCCCGGATGGGCGGCGACGAGTTCGTGCTGCTGCTGCCCGAGACCGACGCCCGCGAAGCCATGACCGTGGTGCAGCGAGTGCGGGCCGCCGCGGCGTCTGCCGCCCGCGCCGCCGGCTACCCGGTGGCCCTGTCGGCGGGCATCACCACCTTCCGCTTCCCGCCCGAATCGGTCGACGCCATGCTGGCCGCCGCCGACGACCTGCTCTACAAGGCCAAGGCCGCCGGCCGCGACCGCGTCGTCGGCGCCGTGGCGTCCGGCCCCTGGCCGCGCGAGCGCGCCCCTCAGCAGGCCGGGAGGTCATCAGCCCTCCGGCCGGCAAACCGGCCGCAACGCTGATCGGTAGCGCGCCTGTCGATGCGTGCGCTGCGGGCGGAACGCGAAAGATCGCCTCGACGGACCCCTTGAGCGCGCCCTCCCCGACTGATACCTAGACGCTGCCGCCCGGCCCGTGCGGGCCCACTCCCCGGCGGCCGCATCGGGAGGGAACACGCTGGAGCCGTTGGGACACCCCGACCTGGCCGCCCTGGGCCGCCGCCTGCGCGCCGAGATGGACGAGACCCTCGACGCCGAGCAGAGCGCGGCCCGCGCCGCCGCTCGCCGCCGCCGGACCCTGCGCGACCTCTTCCTCACCCTCGAGGACCGCGCCGACCCGGCGGCGCTGTGGGCCGTGGACGGGCGCTGCTACCGGGGCACGGTGCGCGCCGTGGGCACCGACCACGTCGAGTTGGCCTCGGCCGACGGCCTGCGCCTGGTCGCCTTCGCTCACGTGGTGGCGGTGGAGGTGCTGCCGTGAGGCTCGGGGCCCTGCCGCGCCGCTTCGACCGCCGCACCGCCGTCGGCCTCGCCTGCGCCCTGGCTGCCGGCATCCTGGTCTTCACCCTCACCCGCCCGGAGGCCACGGTGCCCGTCCTGGTGGCGGAAGGGCCTCTCCCCGCCGGCGTGCCCCTCGCGGGACTCCCTATCGGGGTGCGCCGGGTGCCCGACGCCGCCGGCCTGGTCGCCGGGGACGACCCGGCGGCCCTCGCCGAGTGGACCCTGAGCACCGCCCTGGCGGCCGGCGAGCCCCTGGTCCCTTCCCTGCTCCGCGAGCCGGAGCGCCGCACCCAGCCTGCCGTCCTGGCCCTCTCCCTCGCACGAGACCGGGCGGTGCTGGGAGACCTCCTCGCCGGGGACCACATCGACATCTACGTGACCCCGGCCGATCCCGAGGGGCCGGCGGAGGCCCGCCTGGTGGCCGCGGCCGTCTACGTCGTGGCGGCCGGGCCCGGCCCCGCGGGCCTGGGCGGCGAGGATCGGGTGGACCTGCTCCTGGCGGTCGACGACGCCCTGGCGGCGGCCCTGGTGAGCGCCCGCAACGAGGGCCCCCTCGACCTGGTGCGGGTGTCGCGATGACCCCGCGCGTGGCCACCGTGCTCTCTGCCCGCGACTGGGAGAGCGGCCTGGTCGTGCAGGCCAAGGAGACCGCCGAAGTGCGCCTCGTGCTGCGCGCCTACCGGCCGGAGGAGGTCGAGGAGGAAGCTCACCGCCTCGACGTGGTGGTGGCCGGGGCCGAGACCACCTGGGTCACCCCGGCCCGCATCGCCGCCTGGCGCCGCCGCGGCCTGCGGGTGGTCGGCATGTTCCCCTGCGGGGACGGCCCGGCCCGCCAGCGCCTGGTCGCCGGAGGCGCGGACGAGGTCCTGCCCGACGACACCCCGGCGGGCGAGGTGGTGCGCACCATCCGCTTGCTGCGGCCCGCCGCCGCAGTGGCCGCCGCCCCGCCGACGGCCCGGGTCACGGTGGTCACCGGCCCTCCGGGCTCCACCGGGCGCACCGAGGTGGCCCTGGCCCTCGCCTGGGAGTGGTCGGCCCGTCGCCGCACGCTGCTGCTCGACCTCGATCTCGCCGCCCCGGCCCTGGCGGTGCGTCTGGGCCGGCCCCCCCGCCCCGATCTGATCGACGCCGCCGAGGCGGTGCACGAGACCGGGGCCCTCCCGCCCCGGGTCGTGGCGCAGTGCGGACCGGTGGGCCTGGTGGTGGGCTCCACCCGGCGGGATGACCCGGCCCTGCCCCCTCATCTGGTGGCCGACGTCGCCGCCGCCGCCGCGTCCCTGGCCCAGGCCGTCGTTCTCGACGCCGGGGCCCGATCCGGCGACGACCCAATGGTCAAGGGGGCCGATCACGCGGTGCTCGTAGCCGAGGCCTCGCCCCTGGGCCTGGTGCGGGCCGCTCGCCTGGCTGCCGACTGGGCGGGCCCCCACCCCTGGCTGGTCCTCAATCGGGTGCATCGGTCCCAGGCCGCCGAGGTGGCGGTTGCCGCCCGCCGCTGGACCGGGCTGGATCCCGTCGCCCTGATCCCCGAGCTCGCCGCCATCACGGCCGCTGCCCGTGCCGCCCAGCCCCCGGCGCGGGTGCTGCGGCGGGTCCTGCGGCGACTGGAGCCGCCAGAGTGAGCCGGGATCGCTTCGGCTTCCTCGCCTCGCTGCTCGACGACCCGGAGGTCGAGGAGATCATCGTGCTGGGCGGGCGCCGCACCTTCGTAGTCCGCGACGGGGCCAAGGAGCTTCTCCCCGAGGTCGCCGACCCCGAGCAGGTGCGGCGCATCGCCGATCAGTTGCTCGCCGGCACGGGGCGACGCCTCGACCTGGCCGACCCGATCGTCTCAGCCCAGCTCGCCGACGGGAGCCGGGTGCACCTCACCGGGCCGCCGGTCACCCACCCCGACCGGCTCAACATCCAGGTGCGCAAGTTCGTGCTGCGGGCTGCCAGCCTGGAGGACCTGGTGGCGCGGGGCGCCCTCGGGGAGGACGCCGCCCGCCTCCTCGCCGAAGCCGTGCGCACCGACCGCACGATCCTGGTGGCCGGGGCCCCCGGGTCGGGCAAGACGACCCTGGTCAACTGCCTGCTCGCCGAGGTGCCGCCGGAGCGCCGGGTGGTGACCTGCGAGGAGGTGTTCGAAGTCCAGGCGGACCTGCCGGACATGACCCAGATGCAGACCCGCCCGGCCGGCCTCGACGGGAGCGGGGCCATCACCCTCCGGGACCTGGTGCGAGAGTCGCTGCGCCAGCGGCCCGACCGGATCGTGGTCGGCGAGGTGAGAGGCCCAGAAGCATTGGACATGCTCTTGGCCCTTAACGCCGGATGCTCCGGCTTCGCCACCCTCCACGCCAACTCGGCCCGCGACGCCCTGGAGAAACTGGTCGGCTACTGCATGCTGGCCGGGGACAACGTGGCCGAGGCCTTCGTCCGGCGGGCGGTGGCTGCCGTCGCCGACCTGGTGGTGTTCCTGCGCCGCACCCCGCTGGGGAGACGGGTCGAGGAGATCGTGGCCGTCCCCTCCCAGTTGGAGTCCGGGGTGTTCACCACCGAGCTGCTCTGGGCTCCGGACCGGGACCCGGGGCGCCGATCGGCGGTCCCGGCCGCGGTGGAGGGACACCGATGAGGGGCCTGGCCGTCATCCTCGGGGCGGCGGCCGCCGCCATCCTCGCCGGCCTGCCCCGGTCCCGGCCCCGCCGTTTCTCCTTCCCCCGACTCCGGCCGCGCCTGGCCGCGGCCGGCCTGGCCGCCGGTGCCGGCGCCGGCCTGGCGGCGATCTCGCTCGGAGGCAACGCCGCCACAGCAGCAGCCCTGGCCCTGATGGGCGCCGCTACCCCGGCACTGGCCGCCGCAGCCCGGGCACGCCGCGCCGCCGAGCAGGCGGCGGGTCGGTGGCCCGACTTTCTGGCGGCGCTCCGGGGCCGCCTCTCCGCCGGCGAGGCCCTGCCCGAGGCGACGGCGGCCGCCGCCTCCGCCGCCGGGGACCGCCTGGCCGGTCTGGCCCGGCACCTGGAGGAGGGACGATCGGCCGGGCATTCGTTCGCGACGATCCTGGCCGAGGTGCGGTCCGAGTGGGCCGATCCCCTGGCCGACCGGATCCTGACCACCCTGGCCGCCGCCGCCGGCATCGGCGGCGAGCGGGTGGGCCTGGTCCTCTCCGGGCTGGCCGGCTCGGTGGCCGACGAGTTGCGGCTGCGCCGGGCCCACCAGGCGGCATTGACCGAGCAGCGGCTCACCGCCGGGGTGGCCCTAGCGGCGCCGTGGGCCCTGCTCCTCCTGACCACCGCCACCAACCCTCAGTCCGCGGCGGCCTACTCCACCCGCACCGGGACCGTGGTGGTGCTGGCCGGC
>JALOLI010000179.1 GCA_025456165.1 Acidimicrobiia bacterium
GCCCCCGGTGGTGGTCGTCCCCGCCGTCGTGGTCGTGGTGGCGGCGGCCGTAGTGGTGGTAGTCGTCGACGACGCCGCGGTGGTGGAAGTCGTGGAGGAAGAGGTCGTGCTGCCGCCGCCGGCAGTCGTCGTGGTCGTCTGGCCCGGGGCAGTGGTGGTAGTGGCGGCGGTCGTCGTCGTCGTGGACTGCTCGTACTCGATGGCGGCCAGCAGGAGCGGGCTGACCCCGAACTGGCTCACTTCGAGCACCGGCCGGAAAGCCAGTTGCCCGATGGTGCCCACTGCCTCCAGGGCTCGCTGGCTGTCGGTCACCCCGGGAAGTTGCACCTCGATGCTGCGCAGCCCGGTCACCGAGATCTCCGGCTCTTGAACCCCGCCGAGCGCCTCGACGCGGCGGCGCATGATCTCAACCGCCTTGTCGAGGACCTCGGGGTCGGTGCCCTCCGGCGCATCCAGCACCACCGCGGTGCCGCCGGCCAGATCCAGGCCGAGACGCGGGGTGATCCCCAGGACCTGCGTGAGGATCAAGGACCCCCAGGCCACCACCAGGGTCGTTACGAGAGTGATGAGGGCAGAGCGCCGCGACATGCTGCTAGCGACCCTTCGGTCTCACCTTGTCGGCCAGAGCCCGCCGGGCAACCCGGATCTTGCCCCCACCCTCGATCTGGAGGATCGCGGTGTCGGTCTCTTCGTCGAAGTACTCGATGGTGCCGTAGATGCCGCCGATCGTCTGCACTTCGTCGCCCACCCCGAGCGACGACTGCAGCTCGTGCGCCCGCTTCTGGCGGGTTCGCTGCGGCCGCACCAGGAGGAAGTAGAAGAGCCCGCCGATGACCACGGCGTACATCACGATGGTGATGATCACGCTGCCGGTGGAGCCCGTGCTCTCGGTGGTATCGCCGGCACCTGTCGTCGTGGACGAGTCCTGCGTGACGCAGCCCGCACTGAGCAGAGCGACGGCGGCCAGCAGGGCGAGCACTCCCAGGCGCCGGAGAGCGGCCCGGGCACGGCTATTTGGCATCGTTCCTCCGAGGGCTACAAGGGCCACGGCCCCCGCCGGGGGGGGCGCGGGCCGGGTCATGGTAGCCGCCCGCCGCCGCCGCGGGTGCGGCGCCCGGCCGTCACCCCGGCGGAGAAGGCGGCGAACTCCCCCGCCGCGATCGCCCGGCGGGCCCCGGCCAGCACGCCCAGGGTGTAGGTGAGGTTGTGGATGCTGAGCAGGCGGTGGCCGAGCAGCTCCTCCGTGACCCTCAGGTGCCGCAGGTAGCCCAGGGAGTAGCGGCGGCAGGTGAGGCACGGGCACTCCGGGTCGATGGGCCCGTCTGCTTCGGCGAACTCGGCCCGGCGCACCGCGTAGTCCCCCAATCGGGAGAGCACCTTGCCGTGGCGGGCCAGGCGCGTCGGCCAGACGCAGTCGAACAGGTCGCACCCCCGGGCCACTGCGCCCAGGACCCCCTCGGTGTCCCCGAGTCCCATCAGGTAGCAGACGGTATCTGCGGGCAGGGCCCCGACGGCGGCCTCCAGGGCAACGTGCCGGTCCTCCACCGCCTCCCCCACCGCCAGGCCGCCGATGCCGAACCCGGCGAATCCCAGGCCGGCGATAGCCGCGGCGCTCTCCGCCCGCAACTCCGGGTCGGTGCCCCCCTGGACGATGCCGAACAGGGCCTGGTCGGGCCGCCGGTGCACCGCCTGCGCCCGTTCCGCCCAGCGCAGGGTGCGCTCCATGGCGCGCCGCACCCGGTCCCGCGGTGCGGGCAGGGCCACCGGCACGTCCAGCACCATCGCCACATCCGGGCCGAGGCGCTCCTGGACGGCCATCGCTCCCTCCGGGGTGAGGCGCACCGCCGCCCCGTCGTAGGTCGATCGGAAGGCCACACCGTCCTCGTCCACCCGGGGCTCCAGCGAGATCACCTGGTAGCCGCCCGAGTCGGTGAGGATCGGACCGTCCCACGCCATGAAGCCGTGGAGGCCTCCCAGGCGCTCCACCACCTCGGCCCCCGGCCGGAGCATGAGGTGGTAGGTATTGGCCAGCACCATCTCGGCCCCCGCCTCCCGAAGGTCGCGGGAGTCCAGGGCCCGCACCGTCCCCCGGGTCCCCACCGGCATGAAGGCGGGGGTGGCGACCGTCCCGTGGGGGGTCAGCAGCACCCCGGCGCGAGCGGCGCCGTCGCGATGCTCCACCCGGAAGGAGACGGGGCCGCTCATGGGGCCCGCGACGCCAGCATGGCGTCCCCGAACGAGAGGAAGCGATACCCCCGCTCTAGAGCCACCCGGTATGCCTCCCGCCACCGCTCTCCCATGAAGGCCGCCACCAGGACCACCAGGGTGGACCCGGGGACGTGAAAGTTGGTGATGAGCGCCTCCACCACTCGGAAGGCGTACCCGGGGGTGATGAACAGCGCGGTGGACGCGGCGCCCGGGCGCACCTCCCCCGGGCCGGGGGCGGCGCTCTCCAGGGCCCGCACCACCGTGGTCCCCACCGCCACCACCCGGCCCCCTCGATCTCGGGCGGCGGCCACTGCCTCCGCCGTCTCCACCGGGACCGAGTACGACTCGCGATGCATCCGATGCTCCTCGATGCGGGCGGCGGCGATCGGCCGGAAGGTGTCCACCCCGATGTCCAGATCCACCGCGGCGACGGCCACTCCGCGCTGCCCCACGGCCGCCAGCACCTCAGGTGTGAAGTGCAATCCGGCCGTGGGAGCCGCCGCCGACCCGGCACCGGCGGCGTAGACGGTCTGGTAGCGCTCCGGGTCCTCGAGTCGGCCTTTGAAGTAAGGCGGCAGCGGTACTTCGCCCCACTGGGCCAGGGCGTCGTCTATCGGGATCCCTGCGGTGTCGAGTCCCAGGAGCGCCTCTCCCTCCCCCCGGCTCTCCAGGATGGTCGCCGTGATCGCTCCGAAGCGCAGCCTCTCCCCTGCCCGCAGACGGCGCCCCGGCCGGACCAGCGCCTCCCACCGGCCGTCCCCCTCGGGGCGCAACAGGAGGGCTTCGGCCCGTCCCCCGGTCGACTCCCGATGGCCCCGCAGGCGGGCACGGCGCACCCGGGTCCGATTGACCACCAACAGATCGTCCGGGCCCAGGAGCCCGGGCAGGTCCCGGAACCGGTGGTCGGTGAGGTCGTCGGCCGACAGCAGGCGGGCGGCGTCGCGCGGCTCGACCGCGCTCTGGGCGATGGCGGCCTCGGGCAGGTCGTACACGAAGTCGGCGGTGTTCACCACGGGGCCAGTCTGGAGCCGGAGCCGCCCGGGCGCCAGCCGGGACCTACAGGAGGGCCCCCTGCCCGCCCGGCGGCGGGGGCTCCAGTCCCAGGTGACGGTAGGCCAGGGCGGTGGCGATGCGCCCGCGCGGGGTGCGCTGCATCATGCCCTGCTGGAGCAGGAACGGCTCGTAGGCATCCTCGACGGTCTCCGGCTCCTCTCCCACCGCGATCGCCAGCGTCGACAGGCCCACCGGCCCCCCGCCGAACTTCAGCACCACCGCCTCCAGGATGGCCCGGTCGACCCGGTCGAGCCCGGCCCGATCGACCTCGAACACCTCCAGGGCGCGAAGTGCGGTAGCCGCGTCGACCCGGCCCTCGGCCCGGACGGCCGCGAAGTCGCGGACCCTGCGGAGCAGCCGGTTGGCCACGCGAGGGGTGCCCCGGCTCCGCTGGGCGATCTCGCGCCGCCCGCCCTCGTCGACGGCAATCTCCAGGATGCCGGCGGAGCGGCCCACCACCGCTTCCAGCTCGGCAGGCGGGTAGTAGTCCATGCGGGCCAGGTAGCCGAACCGATCTCGCAGCGGGGGCGACACCCGCCCCACCCTCGTGGTCGCCCCGATCAGCGTGAAGCCGGGCAGGTCGAGCCGGATGGAGCGGGCCGCCGGGCCCTTGCCGACGACGACATCCAGTTGGAAGTCCTCCATCGCCGAGTAGAGGACCTCCTCCACCACCCGGGGCAGGCGGTGGATCTCGTCGATGAACATCACGTCGCCCCGCTCCAGGTTCGAGAGGATGGCCGCCAGGTCCCCGGCCCGCTCCAGGATGGCCGCCAGGTCCCCGGCCCGCTCCAGGGCCGGGCCGGCCGTCGCCCGGAACTGGGCCCCCATCTCCCCGGCCACGATCGCCGCCATGGTGGTCTTGCCCAGACCGGGCGGCCCGGAGAACAGAAGGTGATCCACCGGCTCTCCCCGCCCCGCCGCCGCCTCGATGAGGATGGCCAGGCGCTCCTTCAGCTCCTCCTGTCCCACGAACTCCGCCATGCGCCGGGGCCGCAGGC
>JALOLI010000180.1 GCA_025456165.1 Acidimicrobiia bacterium
CTTCCCCGAGCCGGAAGGCCCCACGAGGAAGACGAACTCCCCCTTGGCTATCTCCAGGTTGACGTTCTGGGCGGCGACGACCCCACCGTCGTACACCTTGGAAACGTCCTGGAGCCGGATCATGGCCTAAGAACGCGCATCACTAGGGGAACCAGCATCATCGCTCCAGCGTTGGCGGCCTGGCTAACGGCAATGATGCCCCGGGCCTATTGATGCGCATTCTTTACCTCTCGCGGGGTGGGCGCCCGCGGATTGCATCGCCCACTTCCGCCACGGACGCACGCCGCAGGTTAGCGGCGGGGGGGTTTTCTGAGAGGTATCGGGTTGGCGCCGGCCGGCGGCTCTGAGAGCGCCACAGGTTCACCCCGGCGGCCGCCGCCTAGGGCCGGCGGCTCTGCTCCTGGCGGGCCCGCCGCCACTGCAGGTACCCATCGACGAAGCGCTCCAGGTCGCCGTCGAGGACCCCCAGCACGTTGCCCACCTCGACGTCGGTGCGCAGGTCCTTCACCATCTGGTAGGGCTGCAGCACGTAGGAGCGAATCTGCCGTCCCCAGGCAGCCTCTCCCTGCTCGCCGCGGATCTCATCGAGTTGGGCCTGGTGCTCCTGGCGCAGGCGCTCGGCGAGACGCGAGGTCAGCAGGGCCATGGCCCGGGCCCGGTTCTGCATCTGCGACCGCTCCACCTGGCAGCCGGCCACGACGCCGGTCGGCAGGTGGGTGATGCGCACCGCCGAGTCGGTGGTGTTGACCGACTGGCCCCCGTGGCCCTGGGAGCGGAAGGTCTCGATGCGCAGGTCGTCGGGGTCGATCTCCACCTCGGCCGCCTCGACCTCGGGGATCACATCCACCCCGGCGAAGGAGGTATGGCGGCGGGCGGCGGAGTCGAAGGGGCTGATGCGCACCAGCCGGTGCACCCCCCGCTCCCCTTCGAGGATGCCGTAAGCATGCTCTCCCCGCACGGTGAGAGTGGCAGAGCGGATCCCGGCCTCGTCGGCCGGGAGCACCTCGTCGAGCTCCACTTCGAAGCCCCGCCGCTCCAGGAAGCGCAGGTACATGCGCAGCAGCATGTCGGCCCAGTCGGCGGCATCCACCCCGCCGGCGCCGGCGTGAACGCTGAAGATCGCCGCCCGGTCGTCGTGCTCCCCGAAGAAGAGGCTCTCCTTCTCCAGGTCGGCCAGATCCGCCTCGACGCCGTCGAGATCGGCGCCAACGTCGGCGGCGGCCTGCGGGTCACCCTCCTCCTCGGCCATGTCGAGGAGCATCCCGGCGTCGTCGAGGGTGCCGGCGAGGCGATCGACCCGGGCGATGATCGACTCGTCGCGCGCCAGGCGCCGGGTCACTTCCCGGGCCCGGTTGGGATCCTGCCAGAGGTCGGGGGCCGCCGCCCGGGCTCTCAGCGCCTCGAGGCCGGTCGCCTTGGCATCGACGTCAAAGGAACCTCCGCGCGTCGTGCAGGCGGGTACGGAGAGCCTTGATGGCGGCTCGGGGGTCTTGATCCATGGGAGGGTGAGGTTAGTGGCGGACGGGCGCTGGGGAAGCCTCCCCGCCGGCCGGTGTCCCGGCTGGGACCCGGCCGCTTCCTGTAGGGACACGACCGCTTCTAGCGTGCCCGCCTCACCGGCTCGCCCGAGCCGCGGAACGCAAGCGCTCAGGTAGGGAGAAACGAAGTGAAGCGCCTCGCAATACTCACAATGGCCCTGGCCCTGGCGACGATGCTGGCGCCGGCAGCACCTGCTCTGGACGGCAGAGCCGCACTTTCCTATGTCGATTTCTCAACGACACTCGGCGGGCCCATCCCCGACAACGACCCGACCGGGGTGTTTGCCGAGGTCTTCACCGTCTCAGAGCGCGGGATCATCCTCGACCTCAACGTCTCCATCGACATCACCCACTCTCGGGTGGGGGACCTCCTCATCACCCTGGAGCACTATGGGACCGGGGTCACCCGGACCCTCGTCAATCGGCCCGGCGTGCCGGCGACGGCCCGCGGCTGCCTCGGCGACAACATCAGCATCACCCTCGACGACGAGGCGACCCCGCAGATCGAGACGATGTGTCTCGGCAGCACGCCAACCCTCGCCGGCACCGCCCGGCCCAACAACTCGCTGTCGGTGTTCGACGGCCACGACCTCAACGGCTCCTGGATCCTCACCGTCAAGGACCGCGCTGCCGGCAACACGGGATCCCTGGCGGAGGTCACCATGCACTTCGGGGTGGAGACCTGCGACGGGAAGCCGGCCACCATCCTGGGGACCTCCGGCGACGACATCCTGACGGGCGGCAGCGGCGACGATGTGATCCTTGGCCGTGAAGGGAACGACACCATCAACGGCGGCGACGGCGCCGATACCATCTGCGGCAACAAGGGCGACGACACCCTCGACGGCGGCAACGGCCAGGACGCCCTGTTCGGCGGCAACGGCCGCGACCGGCTGGCCGGGGGCGACGGCGCGGACAGCCTCGACGGCGGCGAGGGCCAGGACACCGCCGACTACGTCACGGCCACCGGGCCGGTCACCGTGGATCTCGCCGCGGGCTCGGCCCTCGGCTCCGCCGGAGCGGACGTCCTGGTTGCCTTGGAGAACGCCGAGGGCAGCTCCTTCGCCGACCTCCTGCTGGGATCCGGGGCCGCCAACACGCTGCGGGGAGGGGACGGAGACGACAGGCTCCAGGGCCGGGGAGGCAACGACACCCTCTTCGGAGGCCCCGGAAACGACTCCGCCCTGGGCGGCCCCGGCAGCGACTCCTGTACCGCCGAGACCGAAACGGGCTGCGAGGCCTGATCGGTCGCTCGGGGATGGGTGGCCGCTTGGCCGGCCACCCATCCCCGAGTGGGGCGGGGAGGGTCGTACAGCAGCCGGCTCCTGCGGCGGCTGGGCCGGCCCCACGGGGTCCCCGGGCGCCGGCCCAGCCGGGGGGCCCTGGGCCTACGTCGTGGCCGCCGGCACCGCCCCGTGGCAGCGCTTGTACTTCTGGCCGCTGCCGCAGGGGCAGGGATCGTTGCGCCCGATCTTGTCCTTGGCCGTCGCCTGCTTCTTGAGGGCGGCGCCCCCGGTTCCCTGGAGGCGGACGACCGGGTCCACCCGCGGCGACTGCTCCACCACCTGGGCGTGGAACACGACGCGCACCGCGTCGCGGCGCAGGCCGTCGATCATGTCGGAGAACATGTCGTAGGCCTCGCGCTGGTACTCCACCAGCGGGTCGCGCTGGCCCATGGCGCGCAGGCTGATGCCGGCCCGCAGGTAGTCCATCTCGGCGAGGTGCTCCCGCCACTTGGCGTCGACCATCGAGAGGACCACCGTCTGGCAGAGCTGCCTCATGAAAGCCGGGCCGATCTCGGCGGTGCGGGCGGTCAGGGCCTCCTGCGCCTCGGTGCAGAAACGACCGGCCACCTCGGCCGCGTTGGCCCTCGAGCCGAAGGCCTCCTCCCGGGAGAGCCGGGTCGGGTAGAGGAGGGAGAGTCGCTTCTGCAGGCCCTCCCAATCCCAGTCGTCGCGAGAGGTCTCGTCGCTGATCGACTCCTCGACCTCGGCGGTGACCACCTGGTCGATCCACCCGCGGAGCAGGGGCTCGGGGTCGTCGCCTCGCAGCACGCCGGAGCGCCAGGTGTACACCACCTCGCGCTGGCGGTTCATGACCTCGTCGTACTTCAGGACGTTCTTGCGGATCTCGAAGTTCTGCGACTCGACCTGCCGCTGCGCCCGCTCGATTGACTTGGTGACCATCTTGTGCTCGATCGGCACATCCTCGGGGACCCGCAGGCGGCGCATGAGGCCCTGGACCCGCTCCCCCTGGAAGCGGCGCATCAGCTCGTCCTCCAGAGACAGGTAGAAGCGCGATTCGCCGGGATCGCCCTGGCGGCCGGAGCGGCCGCGCAACTGGTTGTCGATGCGCCGGGCCTCGTGGCGCTCGGTGCCCAGCACATAGAGCCCGCCGGCGGCCAGGACCCGCTCCTGCTCGGCTTCGGTGACGGCCCGGGTGGCGTGGAGGGCCTCGGGGTAGGCGGCTTCCCACTCCGGGGTGGTCGTCGGGGCTCCCCCCGAGGCGGATGTCGACGCCGCGGCCGGCCATGTTGGTGGCCACGGTCACCGCCCCCACCCGGCCCGCCTGGGCAATGATCGTTGCCTCCCGCTCGTGGTGCTTGGCGTTGAGCACCTCGTGGGGGATGCCCTGCTTGCGCAACAGGTCGCTCAGATGCTCGGACTTCTCGATCGAGATCGTGCCCACCAGCACCGGCTGGCCCGCCTGGTGGCGGCCGGCGATGTCCTCGACCACGGCGGAGAACTTGCCTCGCTCGGTCATGTACACCAGGTCGGGCTGGTCGAGGCGGATGGCCGGCTCATTCGGCGGGATCTCGAGCACCTGCAGCCTGTAGATCTGCTGGAACTCGGCGGACTCGGTCAGGGCCGTTCCCGTCATCCCCGCCAGCTTCTCGTACATGCGGAAGTAGTTCTGGAGGGTGATCGTGGCCAGGGTCTGGTTCTCCTCCTTGATCCGTACCCCCTCCTTGGCCTCGATGGCCTGGTGCAGGCCCTCGGAATACCGCCGGCCCTCGAGGATGCGGCCGGTGAACTCATCGACGATCTTGACCTCACCGTTGCCGACCACGTAGTCGACGTCGCGGTGGTACAGCTCCTTGGCCCGCAGCGACACGTCGAGGTGGTGGACCAGGTCGATGTTGGTGTGGTCGTACATGTTGGGGACGCCGAGGATCTCCTCGACCCGGGACACCCCCGCCTCGGTGGCAATGACCTCGCGCTTGGCCTCGTCCACCTCGTAGTGGAGGTCGCGGCGCAGACGCTCCACGATGCGGGCGAAGTCGCGGTACCACTTGGCCACGTCGGTGACCCGGCCGCTGATGATCAACGGGGTCCGGGCTTCGTCGACGAGGATCGAGTCGACCTCATCCACGATGGCGAAGTGGTGGCCCCGCTGCACCATGTACTGGGGGCTCATGGCCATGTTGTCGCGCAGGTAGTCGAAGCCGAACTCGTTGTTGGTGCCGTAGGTCAGGTCGGCGGCGTAGGCCGGGCGGCGCTCGTCGGGCAGCATCGAGGCCTGGATGAGCCCCACCGTCAGGCCCAGGAAGCGGTGGATGCCCCCCATCCATTCGGCGTCGCGCTTGGCCAGGTAGTCGTTGACCGTGACCACGTGCACCCCGAGGCCGCCCAGGGCGTTGAGGTAGACCGGCATCGTGGAGACCAGCGTCTTGCCCTCGCCGGTCTTCATCTCGGAGATCATGCCCCGGTGCAGGGCGCCCGCCCCGATGACCTGGACGTCGAAATGGCGCTGGCCCAGCACCCGCTGCGAAGCCTCCCGCACCACTGCAAAGGCCTCGGCCTCGATCTCGTCAAGTGAAGCTCCCGCGGCGAGGCGCTCCCGGAACTCCCCCGTCTTGGCTCGCAGGGCGGAGTCGGTCAGCCGCTGCACCGCGGGCTCCAGGGAGTTGACCCGGCCGACCAGCGCCTGCAGGTCCTTCATGACGCGGCCTTCACCGGCGCGCAACAGCTTGGAGAGGAGGGGCATGGCAGCGGTCATCATATCGACGGCCCGCCGTTGCGAGCAGGGGTCAGCTGCCGAAGGACGCCGAGGCTTCCACAGCCTCGAGAAGGGAGGCCGGAGGCACTCCGTCGTCGTCGGGAAGCAGGGCTTCGGCCACCCGGTGACCGGTGAGATCGACCGGTTCCGGCACGTCGAGCAGTACTCCGCTGCGGTCCCGAACGATCATCGCCGGGCGGGCTCCCCCGGCCCCGGCGCCCACCATGACCACTTCACCGGAGTCGAGCCGCAGCAGCGAGCCGGGCGGGTACAGGCCGAGCATCCGGTTGAAGGCTTTCACCACATCCGGGTCGTAGGTGTTGCCGGCGCCCCGCACCAGGATGCCGCAGGCTTCCTGGGGCGTGCGGGCCGGCCGGTGCGGGCGGTGGCTGGTGATGGCGTCGTAGGCGTCGGCCACCGCCACCAGACGGCTCAACAGGTGCGGCCGGCGGCCCCCCAGGTCGGGGTAGCCCCCGCCGTCGAAGCGCACGTGGTGCTCCAGGGCGATCTGGGCGGCGATCTCCTCCCCCGGACGGGCGGCGGCGAGGATGGCCAGAGCCCCCTCCTGGGGATGGAGGCGGACCAGGGCCCAGTCCTCGTTCGAGAGGCGCCCCGGGAGGCGCAGCGCCGGGTCGTCGAGCACCACCCGGCCGATGTCGATGAGCAGCGCCCCCATACCCAGACGAGCCAAGTCGTCATCGCCGAGGCCCACCGCCCGGCCCAGGGCGAGGCTCAGCAGGCAGACGTTGACCCCGTGGTAGAAGGTGGTTTCGTCGTGATTGTGCAGGGTGGCAAGCATCAGCGACGGCCCGCCCTCGGCGGCACCCCCGCGCAAGAACCCCTCGACTGCCCCGGCCACCCGGCTCAACTCGAGGCGCCGGCCCGATGACACGGCCCGGAGGGCGTCGAGGGAAGCGGTGTAGCTGCGGCGCAGCCCGGAGAGCGGTCGCGCTTCCAGATCCGCCGGGGACACCGGGCGCTCGTTGATCCGCACCGTGCCGCCGACGGGCAGATCGGCTCCCGGTCCGGCCACCACCGCGGCCAGGTCGGTGAGGTCGCGCGCCGTGGCCCCGCGCAGCACGGTGATCGAATCGATGCCGCGCTGCTGCAGATCGCGCCGCATCCCGTGGAACTCCATGGAAGCGTGCGGCAGCATCTGAGGGCCGAGGAACAGGGCGTCCTCACCCACCGTGATGGCCACTTCGGGCTGGCCGGAGGTGAGCACCTCGGCGGCGCTCTGCAGGGCGGATACCGCGCTCTTGACGGCTTCGGCCTCCGGGGCGTGGCGCATCAGGCTCTGGCCGGCATGGAACAGCGCCCGTAGGAACCCTCGGGCCACCAGTTCG
>JALOLI010000181.1 GCA_025456165.1 Acidimicrobiia bacterium
TGGGCGGTGAGCAGATCGGCCTTGGTCCCGGTGTCCTTCCACCACCCGCTGACCACAGACGCCCGCACATTGCGCCCCGCCTCGACCAGGTACTGGATGGCATCGGTGATCTCCAACTCGCCCCGGGCCGACGGGCGGATGGCGTCGATGGCCTCGCCGATGGAGTTGTCGAACAGGTAGACCCCCACCAGTGCCAGGTTCGACGGCGGCACTTTGGGCTTCTCCACCAGGCGGATGATGCGCCCGTCGGGGCCCAGGTCGGCCACTCCGAAAGACGACGGGTTGTCGACCGGGCAGAGGAGGATCTGGCAGTTGGGGCGGTGGGCGGCGAAGTCGTCCACCACGTCACGCACCCCGTCCTTCACCAGGTTGTCTCCCAGGTACATGAGGCAGTCGTCCCCATCCACGAACGGCAGGGCGGTCTTGAGGGCGTGGGCCAGGCCCAGCGGGCGGTCCTGCACGATGTAGGTGAGGCGCAGGCCCAGGCGGGCCCCGTCGCCCACCGCCGCCTCGACCTCCCGGCCGGTTTCGGGCGAGACGATGATGCCCACTTCGCCGATCCCGGCTTCGGCCAGGTCCTCGAGGCCGTACTCGATGATCGGCTTGTTGGCCACCGGGATCAGCTGCTTGGCCATCGAGAAGGTGATGGGCCGCAGCCGGCTTCCCGTGCCGCCGGCGAGGACGACGCCCTTCACGGACGGCTCCCTTCCTTCAACGGACGCCACCAGTCGGGCCGGCTCCGGTACCACTCCACTGTGGCCGCCAGGTGCTCCTCGAACGAGCGGGCCGGGGCCCAGCCCAGGCGGCGCAGCTTGGAGGAGTCCACCGCGTAGCGCAGGTCGTGGCCGGGGCGGTCGGCCACCCTTTCGATCATGTCCTCACCCTTCCCCAGGGCGGCCAGTATGCGCCGGGTCAGTTCGATGTTGGGCAACTGGGCGTCGGCCCCGATGTTGTAGACCTCCCCCGCCGCACCCTGGTTCACCAGGAGGTGGATGGCGGCGCAGTGGTCCTCCACATGCAGCCAGTCGCGCTCGTTGCGCCCCTCCCCGTAGAGGGGCACCGTGCGCCCGTCCAGGAGGTTGGTCACGAAGAGGGGGATTACCTTCTCCGGGAACTGGTAGGGCCCGTAGTTGTTGGTGCAGCGGGTGACGATCACCGGGTAGCCGAAGGTGGTGGCGTAGGAGGCGGCCAGCAGGTCCCCCGCCGCCTTGGAGGCCGAGTAGGGGGAGGAGGGGCGCAGCGGGGCGTCCTCAGGGGCAAAGCCAGAGGCGAGCGAGCCGTACACCTCGTCGGTAGAGACCTGGATGAAGCGAGGGATGCCGTGGCGGCGGGCGGCGTCGAGCAACACCCCGAGGCCGACCACGTTGGTCTGGAGGAACACGGCCGGGCCGGTGATGGAGCGGTCGACGTGGCTCTCGGCGGCGAAGTTGACCACCACGTCGTGGCCGGGCAGCAGGCGGTCCACCAGGGCGGCGTCGCCGATGTCGCCCCTCACGAAGGCGTGGCGCGAGTCGGCGTCCAGTTCCCGAACCGTGGCCTCCACCCCGGCGTAGGTGAGCAGGTCCAGATTGGTGACGGCGGCTCCGGCCTCGTGGTCGAGGACGTAGCGGATGAAGTTGGAGCCGATGAAGCCGGCCCCGCCGGTCACCAGGTAGCGCCGTCCCATCAGACCTCCTCGGGGAAGTAGTTGGGCAGTTCGGCCAGCGAGGGATGCTGCCGGTCGCGCGCCGAGAGCACCGCTTCCTCCGGGGCCACCGGCCAGGCGATCCCCAGAGCCGGGTCGTCCCAGCGCAAGCCGCGGTCGTGCTCTTGCGAGTAGTAGTCGGTCACCTTGTAGAGGACCTCGGTGTCGTCCTCCAGGGCGCAGAAGCCGTGGGCGCAGCCGGCGGGGATCAGCAGTTGCTCCCCGGAGGCGGCGCTCAACTCGAAGCCGGCGTGCCACCCGTAGGTGGGGGAAGGGCGGCGCAGGTCCACGGCCACGTCGAAGACCCGCCCTGCCACCACCCGGACCAGCTTGGCCTGGGCCCGCGGCGGCACCTGGAAGTGCAGGCCGCGGATGGTCCCCCGCCGCCGGGAAAGGGAGTGGTTGTCCTGCACCCAGTCGGCCGGCAGGCCCCGCTCCTCCATCCAGGAGCGGCGGAAGGTCTCGGAGAAGAAGCCGCGCTCGTCGGCCGCCCGGGGCGGGCGCAGCAACAGCAGGCCGGATATGGGGGTGGTCACTACTTCCATGGCTTCAGCCCGGGCGAACGGGCACTCCCGAGCATAGAACGCGGGCCGGGCTGTCCCCCCGGGGCGGGGCAGGAGCGGCTAGTCCTCGCCGGCCTCCTCCTCGGAGATCCCCAGGAAGGACAGGTACTGCGAGGCGATCTCGTCGGGGTCGCCCACCGCCATGATCCGGCCCCGGTCCATCCAGGCGAGCCGGTGGCAGAAGGTGCGCAGCCGGGACAGGCCGTGTGACACCATCACGATGGTCCCGGCGCCGGCCAGCAGCTGCTGCATGGTCTCGGCACTCTTCTTCTTGAAGGCCTGATCCCCCACGGCAAAGACCTCGTCCAGGATGAGGATCTGTGGCTCGCGGCGGATCGCCACGGCGAAGGCGAGCCGGGCGAACATGCCCGAGGAATAGGTGCTGGCGGGGCGGTCGATGGCGTCGCCCAACTCGGAGTAGGCCACGATGTCGTCGAACATCGCATCGATCTGGGACTTCTGCAGGCCGGCGGCCAGCCCGCCCAGGTAGACGTTGCGCCGTCCCGAGAGCTTGCGGTTGAACCCGGCCCCCAGAGAGAGCATCGTGGGGGCCTCCTTGCTGAAGACCTCCACCTCGCCGGCGTCGGGAGGCAGGGTCCCCGCCAGCACCCGCAGGAGGGTGGTCTTCCCCGCCCCGTTCGAGCCGATGATGCCCAGGGCCTCCCCCTTGTAGACCGTCAGTGACACATCGTCCACGGCCAGCACCGGCTTCTCCCGGCGCCGCAGAGCGGCCAGGCCGTGGCGGCGCAGCGACGGCCGGCGCTCGGTGAAGGGGCGGAACTTCACGGTGACGCCGCGGGCCACGAGGGCCGGCTCGTCCAGAGGCTGGCCCACCGCCGCCGGGACCCCGGCCGCCCTCTCCTGGGCCCGGGCGCGCAGCCGGGCCTCCTGGGCGGCCCGGCGGCGCGCCTCCCTCTCGGCGCGGCGGGCCGCCTGACGGGCGGCGACGCGCTCCGCCCGCTCTTCGGGGGAGATGGGCCCCGCGGGCGTGACGGGCGGCTCCCCGGTCATGCCAGATACCTCGGCAGCTTGTGCTCCATCCGCCGGAAGGTCACGACCCCGAGCACGACCAGGCCCACTGCCCAGCCGGCCGAGCCCCACCAGTGGTAGGCCTCAGTGGGCCGGTCGAGCAAGGCGGTGCGGTAGAGGCCGAGCAGGGCCGCCAGCGGGTTGAACTGCAGGATCTTGACGAGCACATCCGGAGCGTTGCGCAGCCGCTCGTCGAGGGGGTAGATCACCGGCGACATGTACATCCAAATCCGGCTGAGGTGCCCCACCACGTTCCCGATGTCGCGGAAGGGGATCACCAGCTGGGCCACCAGCAGCGACAGCCCCAGGTTGAACATGGTGTGGAAGACGAAGGCGGGGAGCAGCACGATGGTGAACGGCCCGGGCCAGTCCCCGTGAGCGAAGCCGGCGATCAGGAAGAACGGCACCAGGGAGAACGAAAACGCCACCGCCCCCTCGATCACCGAGGCGACCGGCAGGACCATGCGGGGGAAGCGCTGGGTGGCGATCAGGTGGGCGTTCGAGGTCAGCGTGTTGGCCCCGCCCATCATCGTCGTCCGGGTGTAGGTGAAGGCGAACAAGCCCGACAGCAGGAAGCCGATGTAGGCCGGGTCGCCCCGGCGCACGTCGAGGATCACCCCGAACACCAGCAGGAAGACGCCCCCCAGGATCAGCGGGTCGAGCATCCACCACAGCAGGCCGAGGGTGGTCGAACTGGTGCGCGCCCGCACCCCGCCCATGGCGACGTGCCAGGCGAAGTGGCGGGTGCCCCAGCCGTCGCGACGCGACAAAGAGAGACCCGAGGACGCGGTGGCCACGGACGCTCACTCTACCGGCAGACCCCCGGGTCGCCCCGGGAAGGGCCTGAGAATCCGCCTCCTTAGGCTCAGGGCATCATCGGAGCCCTTCCCTGGCTTGGGCCCATCCCGATGATGCTGGTTCCCTTATCGATGGGTGTTCTGGGCCCCGGCGCCCGGGGGTACGCGAATAGGTCCGCCTCAGGGCGGGATGCCGCCCAACCATCGACCGGCATCCGGCGAGGGGCGGCGGCCTATTGGCGCACCCCCTCAGGGTGGCACTTGCCGGCCGAGGCCTCAGCGGGCGGCGATCGCCTCGATCTCCACCCGGAAGCCCCCGGGCAGGGCGGCCACCTGCACTGTGGAGCGCGCCGGCGGGGCCTCACCGAAGTAGCCCCGGTACACCTCGTTGACCGCGCCGAAGTCAGAGATGTCGGTCAAGAAGATGGTCGTCTTCACCACCGCGTCGAAGCCGAGGCCGAGATCGCCGAGGACGATGGCCAGGTTCTCCAGGATCCGCTTCGCCTGGACGGTGGCGTCGCCCTCCACCTTCTGCCCGGAGGCGGGGTCGATGGCGATCTGGCCGCTGATGAAGACCAGGCCGCCGGCCTCGGCGGCCACGGAGTAGGGGCCGATCGGCTTGGCGCCGCGGGGCACCGGGGGAACCTGCTTGGGCATGCCGCCTCCTGGGGTTGAGGCCGCCAGCGTATCCCCTCTGGGGGACCCAATCTTGAAGAGACGGCCCCGGCTGGCAGACTGCGCTCCACCGTGACCACCGCTGCCGACATCGAAGCCGCCCTGCGCGGCGTCCTCGACCCCGAGTTGGGGGCCGACGTCGTCGAGTTGGGGATGGTGCGCGGCATCGACCTGGAGGACGGAGTGGCCACCATCCGCCTCGCCTTGACCATCGCCGCCTGCCCCCTGCGGGACCAGATCGAGGGCGACGTCACCCGCAAGGTGAGCGCCCTCCCCGGCATCGACCGGGTAGAGGTGCGGGTGGCGGCCATGTCTCCGGAGGAGCGCTCCGCCCTCATGGGGGTGGCCCGCCGCAAAGCGCGCGACCAGGCCGGGCCGACCATGGTGAGCCCCCTCACCCGGGTCGTGGCCGTAGGCAGCGGCAAGGGCGGGGTGGGCAAGTCGTCGCTGAGCGTGAACCTGGCGGTGGCCCTGGCCGCCGCCGGGCGGCGGGTGGGCCTGCTCGACGCCGACATCTGGGGCTTCTCCATCCCCCGCATGCTCGGGGTGACCGGGAGCCGGCTCGAGGCGGGCCCCGACCGCAAGATCGCCCCGCTCGAGGCCGCCGGCCTCCAGCTGGTCTCCACCGGCCTGCTCCTCGACGACGAAGACCGGGCCCTGATGTGGCGGGGGCTGATGCTGTCCAAGGCGCTGGAGCAGTTCCTGCGCGACGTGGCCTGGGACCCGGGGCTCGACTACCTGATCCTCGACCTGCCGCCGGGGACCGGCGACGTGCAGATGGCCCTGGCCCGGCTGCTGCCCCAGGCCGAGCTGGTGGTGGTCACCACCCCGCAAAAGACGGCACAAAAGGTCGCCGCCCGGGTAGCCGATATGGCCCGCCGCTCCTACCTGCCGGTGCTCGGGGTCATCGAGAACATGTCCGGGTTCACCACCGAGGACGGCCGGCACTACGCCCTCTTCGGCGAGGGCGGTGGCCGGGAACTGGCCGACAAACTGGGGATACCCCTGCTGGCCCAGGTGCCGCTCGACCCGTTCGTCGTGGAAGGCGGCGACTCCGGCCGGCCCGTGGTCTCCGCCCATCCCGAGGCGCCGTCGGCCCGGGCCATCATCGCCGCCGCCGGGCGCCTCCAGGAGCTGCTCCCGCCGGCCGCGGCGGAGACCTGCAGCGCGCGGGTCGCCCTGCTGGTGGAGCA
>JALOLI010000182.1 GCA_025456165.1 Acidimicrobiia bacterium
GGGGAATGCCGGATCGCGTCGGGGGGAGCGGCGCCGGGGTACTTGCCGGCTTCAGCCGCCGAAGGGGCGCACCGCGAGCACCTCGATGCTGAAGGTGCCGCCCGGGGCCTCGTACTGGACCCGGTCTCCGGAGCGCGCTCCGAGCAACGCCCGGCCCAGGGGCCCCTGCGGGCTGGCCAGGAGGTAGCCGGGGACCCGGTTCTCGGGGGTGGCCACCAGGTACTCGTTCTCCTCGCCGTCCTGGCGCACCATCACCAGCGAGCCGATTTCCACGATGTCGGTGCTCTCGGCGGCGCGCACCTCGGCCGTTTTGAGCAGGTGCTGGATGCGGCGGATGCGAGCCTCCATGAGGCCCTGCTCTTGCTTGGCCGCCTCGTAGTCGGCGTTCTCGCGGATGTCACCGTGGGAACGGGCTTCGGCGAGGCGCTCCTCGCTGTGGCGCCGCCCGGCCGTGGTGAGCCGCTCCAGCTCCTCTTCGAGCTGGCGATGAGCGGCAGGGGTGAGCCAGGTGGGCTCGACTTCTTCGGGCATGGAGGAGTGAGGGGCTCAGCCGAGGTGAGAGTTGACCCGCTTGGTGAGGCGGGACTTGCGCCGGGCCGCGGTCTTGGGATGCACGACCCCCTTGGCGGAGGCGGTGTCGAGGCGGCGCTGCGCCTGGCGGAGGGCTTCGGCAGCAGCGGCGGCGTCGCCGGTCTCGGCGGCGGCCAGGGCGTTCTTGGCCCGGGTCTTCAACTCAGAGCGAACGGCCTGGTTGCGCTGGCGGCGCGTCTCGTTCGTGCGGTTGCGCTTGATCTGCGAGCGGATGTTGGCCATGGGGAAGCGGCTTCCAGACTGGGGGACTGCCGGAGGTTAGCAGGGGGTGGTGGGCGGTACAATGCCGGCCCGTCCACTCCCCTTCGGAGCTCCCTTTGCCCCCGACGGCGCGCATCCGCAACTTCTGCATCGTCGCCCACATCGACCACGGGAAGTCGACCCTGGCCGATCGTCTCCTGGAGCGCTGCGGAGCGGTCAGCGACCGGGAGATGCGCGAGCAGATGCTCGACTCCATGGACCTGGAGCGGGAGCGGGGCATCACCATCAAGGCCCAGGCGGTGCGCTTGCTCTACCTCGCCCCCGGCGGCGAGGAGTACACCCTCAACCTCATCGACACTCCCGGCCACGTCGATTTCACCTATGAGGTGTCTCGCAGCCTGGCCGCCTGTGAGGGAGCGGTGCTGCTGGTGGACGCCATGCAGGGGGTCGAGGCGCAGACGCTGGCCAACGCCTTCCTCGCCATCGAGGGCGGCCTCGAGGTGGTGCCGGTGGTGAACAAGATCGATCTGGCGGCGGCCGACGCCGACCGGGTCGCCGAGGAGATCGCCGCCGTGCTCGGGGTGAGCCCCGACTCCGTGCTGCGGGTCTCGGCGAAGAGCGGGGCCGGGGTGGAGGAGCTGCTGGAGGCCATCGTGGCCCGGGTGCCGCCCCCGCGGGGGGAGGAGACCGACCCGCTGCGAGCCCTGGTCTTCGACTCGTACTACGACACCTACCGGGGGGTCGTCTGCTACCTCCGGGTGCGGGACGGCCGTCTCAGCACCGGCGACCGCCTGCGCTTCCTGGCCACGGGGGAGAGCCCCACGGCCGACGAGGTGGGGGTGCTGTCGCCCCGGGCGATCCCGGTGGCCTCTCTGGGCCCGGGCGAAGTGGGCTACCTCATCACCGGCGTCAAGGAGATCGACCGCGCCCGGGTGGGGGACACCGTGACCCGGGCCGACCGGCCGGCGAGCGCCTCGCTGCCCGGGTACCAGGAGCCCAAGCCGATGGTGTTCTCCGGCCTGTACCCCTCCGACGGCGACCAGTTCGAGCGCCTGCGGGAGGCTCTCGAGAAGCTGCGCCTCAACGACGCCGCCCTGTCCTTCGAGCCCGAGACCTCCCGCGCCCTGGGCTTCGGGTTCCGCTGCGGGTTTCTCGGCTTGCTGCACATGGAGATCGTGCGCGAGCGCCTCGAGCGGGAGTACGACCTCGACCTGGTGGCCACCGCTCCCTCGGTGGGCTATCGGGTGATGCTCACCGACGGCGGCGAGACCGAGATCCGCAGCCCCCAGGACCTCCCCGAGTTCCGGCGAGAGATCCAGGAGCCCTACGTCCGGGCCCTGGTGATAACGCCCACCACCTACACCGGCACCGTCATGGAGCTGCTCCGGGAGCACCGCGGCGAGTTGGGCACCATGCAGTACCTCACCCCGGAGCGGGTGGAGCTGGTCTACCGGGTGCCCCTGGCGGAGATCGTGTTCGGGTTCTTCGATCGCCTCAAGTCGGCCACCCGGGGCTACGCCTCGCTCGACTACGAGCACGACGGCTACCGGCCGTCCGACCTGGCCCGGGTGGACATCCTGCTCAACGGGGTGCCGGTCGACGCCTTCTCGGCGATCGTGCACCGGGAGGAGGCCTACGCCTACGGCCGCCGCCTGGTCGACCGCCTGCGCGGCCTCATCCCCCGGCAGATGTTCGACGTGCCCATCCAGGCGGCCATCGGGACCCGGGTCATCGCCCGGGAGACGGTCAAGGCGAAGCGCAAGGACGTGATCGCCAAGTGCTACGGCGGCGACATCACCCGCAAGCGCAAGCTGCTCGAGAAGCAGAAGGAAGGCAAGAAGCGGATGAAGATGGTGGGCCAGGTCGAGGTGCCGCAGGAGGCCTTCATCGCCGTGCTGCGGGTAGATGCCGGCTGAGCGGCTCCGGCCCGACGACCCCCGCCCGGCCGACGCCGCCGCCTCCTGCCGCGGGGCCTACCTGCACGTCCCCTTCTGCCGGCGGGTCTGCCCCTACTGCGACTTCGCCGTCGTGGCCGGCCGGGAGGACCTCGCCGGGCGCTACCCCGCCGCCCTGGCCGCCGAGATCACCGCCGCCGCCCCCTTTCCCGGCCCCCTCGACGCCGTGTTCGTCGGCGGAGGCACCCCTTCCCGGCTGACCGCGGCGTCGCTCGGCCTGGTGCTGCGCTCCCTGCGTGATCGGTTCGGCCTGGCCGGCGGCGCCGAGGTGACCCTGGAGGCCAACCCGGAGGACTGGTCGGCCGCGCTGGCGGAGGGCCTGGCCGGCGCCGGGTTCAACCGGGTGTCGCTGGGGGCGCAGTCGTTCGATCCGGGGGTGCTGGCCGCGCTGGGCCGGCAGCATCGGCCCGAGCAGGCGGAGCAGGCGGTGGCCACGGCGCGCGCCGCCGGCTTCGCCTCGGTGAACCTCGACCTGATCTGCGGCACGCCGGGGGAGTCGGCCGCCTCCTGGCGGGCGACGGTGGGGCGGGCCCTGGCGACGGGAGCCGATCACCTGTCGGTGTACGCCCTCACCGTGGAGCACGGCACGTCCCTCTCCCGGGCGGTGGCGGCGGGGGCGCCGGCGCCCGACCCCGACCACCAGGCCGCCCTCTGGGAGGAGGCCGATCGGCTCGCCGCCGCGGCGGGGCTCGTCCGCTACGAGACCTCTAACTTCGCCCGGCCCGGCCACGCCTGCCTCTACAACCTCATCACCTGGGCCCAGGGCGAGTACGAGGGGTTCGGGGCGGGGGCCCACCGCCACCGGGGCGGAGTGCGGTCCTGGAACCTGCGCCGGGTGGAGCGGTACCTGGAGCGCGTCGAGGCCGGCCTGTCCCCGAACTCGGGGGAGGAGAGGCTCGGCGCCTGGGAGCGGGAGCGGGAGCGCCTGGTCCTGGGCCTGCGGCGGGCGGCGGGAGCGGTGGCGGGGGAAGCCGGCGGCCGCCTGCTCGCGTCGGCGGCGGGCGAGCGGCTGCTGGCCTCGGGGGTGCTGGAAGTGGCGGACGGCCGTCTCCGGGTGGCCCGGCCGCTGCTGGGCGACGAGGTGTCGCGGGCCGTGCTGGCACTCGACCCGGGAGACTGCTAGCAGTCGGCGGGCGCTGCTAACCTCGCTCGCACCATGCTCGACGACCGCAAAGCAGCAGTGCTGGCGGCCCTGGTGGAGGAGCACATCCGCACCGGGGAGCCCGTCAGCTCGCGCACCATCCTCGATCACAGCCCG
>JALOLI010000012.1 GCA_025456165.1 Acidimicrobiia bacterium
TGGGCGGGTTCCATCTGGTCGTCGACGCTCGCAACCAGGCCGCAGTCGTGCGCCTGCGGGAGCGCAAGGCCCGCTACGAGAAGCCCCTGGCGTTGATGGTCCCCGACCTCGACGGGGCGCAGCGCCTCGGGGAGGTGACGGCGGAGGCGGCGGATCTGCTCGGCGCGGTGGAGGCGCCCATCGTGCTGCTGCCGCGGCGTCCTGATGCCGGCGTCGCCGAGGCGGTGGCGCCCGGCAACAACTTCCTTGGAGTGATGCTGCCCTACACGCCCCTGCACCACCTGCTGCTCCGCCGCCTGGGGATCCCGGTGGTGGCCACCAGCGGCAACCTGAGCGACGAGCCGATCTGCATCGACGAGGCCGAGGCACTGGCGCGCCTCGGCGGCATCGCCGACGTGTTCCTGATCCACGACCGGCCCATCGCCCGCCACGTCGACGACTCGGTGTCGGCCATCGTGGCCGGCAGGCCTCAGCCGATCCGCCGGGCCCGCGGCTACGCCCCGCTCCCGGTGCTGCTCGACGGCCCGGCGCCGACGCTCCTGGCGGTGGGCGCCCACCTGAAGAGCACCGTCGCCCTGAGCGTGGGGGAGCGGGTCTTCCTGAGCCAGCACATCGGCGACATGGAGACCCCGCAGGCCCTCGGGGCTTTCGATCGGGTGATCGCCGACTTTCTGGACATGTACGAAGCGGCCCCGGTGGCCGTCGTCCACGACCTGCACCCCGACTACGCCTCGACCCGGTGGGCGGAGGAGGCGGTTTCGGGAGAGGGCCGCCTGGGCGGGCTGCCGCTGCTGGCGGTGCAGCACCACCATGCCCATCTGGCGTCCTGCCTGGCCGAGCACGGCGGGGGCCGCGCCCTGGGGGTCACCTGGGACGGCACCGGCTACGGCACCGACGGCACGGTGTGGGGCGGCGAGTTCCTGGTGGGCGACGCCGCCGGATTCGAGCGGGTCGCCCACCTGAGGCCCTTCCGCCTCCCCGGAGGCGACGCTGCCGTGGTGGAGCCGCGCCGATCGGCGCTGGCCTCGCTTTGGGAGCTGTGGGGTGAGCGAGTCTGGGAGCTGGGGGACGTTCCCGCCGTAGCCGCTTTTGCGACCGCCGAGCGGGCACCGCTGGGCCGGATGCTCGCCACCGGGTTCCAGGCTCCGTCGACCACGTCGTGCGGCCGTCTGTTCGACGCCGTGGCCGCCCTGGCCGGGTTGCCCTCCCGAGTGTCGTTCGAGGGGCAGGCGGCCATGCAGCTGGAGCAGGCCGTCGACCCCGCCGTCGGCGACGCCTACCCGCTGCTGCTACGGGAGGGGCCGGGCCCGATGGTCCTCGACTGGGGCCCGCTGCTCGAAGCCGTGCTGGTCGATGTGCGCCGGGGCCTCCCGGCGGGGACCGTGTCCGGCCGATTCCACAACGCCCTGGTCGAGGGCATCCTCGCCGTCGCCGCCGCGGTGGGGGAGCCCAGGGTTGCTTTGACGGGGGGATGCTTCCAGAATCGGATCCTGACCGAGCGCGCCGCGGCTCGGCTGGAGAGGGCCGGCTTCGAGGTGCTGCTGCACCGGCGCGTGCCCGCCAACGACGGTGGCATCAGCCTCGGCCAGATCGCTGTGGCCGCCGCCCGGCTGGGCGGCGGCAAGGAGGAGATCGCCTGATGTGTCTGGGAGTGCCCGGCAAGATTCTCGAGATGTGGGACGACCCCACCGGCATGAAGACGGGCCGGGTCTCCTTCGGCGGGATCGTCAAGGAGGTGTGCCTGTGGACCACACCCGAAGCCGAAGTGGGCCAATACGTGATCGTGCACGTCGGCTTCGCCCTCTCCGTCATCGACGAGGAGGAGGCCGAGAGGGTGTTCGGCTACCTCGAGGAGATGGGCGAACTGGCGGAACTGGAGATCGCCGAGGAGGGTGAGGCGGCGTCGGCATGAAGTACGTCGACGAGTATCGCGACGAGGCCCAGGCCCGGCGGTACCTCGAGGCCCTCCGCCGCATCACCACTCGCCCCTGGAACATCATGGAGATCTGCGGCGGGCAGACCCACACCATGGTCAAGTCCGGCATCGACCGCCTGATCCCCGACGCCGTCCAGTTGGTACACGGGCCCGGGTGCCCGGTGTGCGTCACCCCGCTGGAGTTGATCGACAAGGCCCTGGCGATCGCCCGCCGCCCCGAGGTCATCTTCACCTCTTTCGGCGACATGATCCGCGTCCCGGGCTCCGGAGCCGACCTGCTCTCGGTGAAGGCGGAAGGCGCCGACGTGCGCATCGTCTACTCGCCGCTCGATGCGGTGAAGATCGCCGCCGCCAACCCCGACCGCCAGGTGGTGTTCTTCGCCGTCGGCTTCGAGACCACCGCCCCGGCCAATGCCATGTCGGTGGTGCGGGCCCGCGACCTGGGCCTGGCCAACTACTCGATCCTCTCCTCGCACGTGCTGGTGCCCCCGGCCATGGAGGCCATCCTGGGTGCTCCCGACAACCTGGTCCAGGGGTTCCTGGCTGCCGGCCACGTGTGCGCCGTCATGGGCTATTGGGAGTACGGGCCGATCGCCGAGAGGTACCGCATCCCGATGGTGGTGACCGGCTTCGAGCCCATCGACCTGCTGCAGGGCATCACCATGACGGTGGCCGCGCTGGAGGAAGGCCGCCACGGCGTGGAGAACCAGTACAGCCGGGCGGTCACCTACGAGGGCAACACGCGGGCCCAGGCCCTGATCCGGCAGGTCTTCGAGGTGGGCGACCGCAAGTGGCGGGGCATCGGGGAGATCCCGATGAGCGGTCTGAACGTGCGCGAGGAGTTCGCCTCCTTCGACGCCGGGCGCCGCTTCGAGGTGGAGGCCATCACTGCCGAGGAGTCGCCGGAATGCATCGCCGGTGAGATCCTGCGCGGCCTCAAGAAGCCCCACGACTGCCCGGCCTTCGGCACCCGGTGCACCCCCGACCGGCCGCTGGGCGCTCCCATGGTGTCGGCGGAGGGCGCCTGCGCCGCCTACTACCAGTACGGAAGGTCCTCATGACCAGCTTCGCCGATTTCGTGGGCGCCACCTGCCCCATACCGCTCGACCGGTATCCCACCGTGCAGCTGGCCCACGGCGGCGGGGGCCGCTTCTCGGCGCAGCTGGTGCGGGACATGTTCCTGGCCGCGTTCGGCAACCCGGCCCTCGACATCCTCCACGACGGCGCGATCCTCGACGTGCCCGGCGGCCGCCTCGCCTTCTCTACCGACTCCTTCGTGGTCAAGCCGCTGTTCTTCCCGGGAGGCGACATCGGGTCGCTGGCGGCGCACGGGACGCTGAACGACATCGCCATGTGCGGGGCGAGGCCGATGGCCCTGTCGGTCGGCTTCATCCTGGAGGAGGGCCTGCCCATGGACGACCTCTGGCGCATCGTGCAGTCCCTGGGGGCGGCGGTGCGGCGGGCCGGCGTGCCGGTGGTGACCGGGGACACCAAGGTGGTCGATCACGGCAGCGGCGACGGCATATTCATCAACACCAGCGGGATCGGCGTGATCCCCGCCGGTGTGGACATCGCCCCCACCCGGGCCCGCCCCGGCGACGTGGTGATCGTGAGCGGCGAGATCGCCGTGCACGGCATCGCCATCATGTCGGTGCGCGAGGGCCTGGAGTTCGAGACGGCCCTCGAGAGCGACAGCGCCGACCTCAGCGGCCTGGTGGGGCGGTTGCTTGCCGCCGCCGGCAACGACGTCCACGTGCTGCGCGACCCCACGCGCGGCGGGGTGGCCTCGGCGCTGAACGAGATCGCCAAGTCGGCCGGTGTCGGCGTGCTGGTCGAAGAGCGTGCGATCCCGCTGGGGGACGAGGTGCGGGGGGCCTGTGAGATCCTCGGGTTCGACCCCCTCTACGTGGCCAACGAAGGCAAGTTCCTCGCCATCGTCGCCCCGGATGCCGCCGACGAGGTGCTGCGGGTGATCCGGGCCGATCCACTAGGGGAACGGGCGGCGGTGATCGGCGAGGTGGTCGGCGGGCATCCCGGCCGGGTCTTTCTCCGCAGCAATGTGGGCGGCATGCGGGCGGTGGACATGCTGAGCGGGGAGCAGTTGCCCCGCATCTGCTGAGCGCCTGCCTCTATCGCGGCCGCCTGTCCCGCGCGGGTCTCCGGGTGGAAGCAGAGAGAAGCTCAGCAAGCCGGGCCCGCCTTGCTTGTGGCGAACTTGCCCTCAGTGCTCAATGTCCAGTGCGAAGCGCAGCGCCCTGTCGAGCTCGGCTCGTTTGGCCAGGCTGAGCCGCCCGACTGGTTCGGGATCCAGTGCCGCTTTGGGGACCGCCACGATGCTGTCGCAGTTGATCACGCCGGCATGAGGGAGGCCCTGGGCGCGACCGACTTCGACCTCAGCGGGGATTCCGCGAATCGTGCGGGTGATGGCGGCGCAGGCAATCGTATGCAGCACGGGGATGACGGCCGTGCGGGTCAGGACACAGACCGGGCGACGGCCGCTCGGCGGCTCCAGGTTCGCCCAGTAGATCTCGCTGCGGGCTACCACTCCGGCGCCGTCTCCGCCGCCAAGCGGGTAGCGGTGGCCACCCAGGCGGGATCCTGGGGCTGGCGCTGGTAGGCCGCGATGGTCGCTCGCTCGGCCTCTTCCTGCCATGCCCTTTCCAGCATGGCCACGGCGGCCTCCCGAAGGAGTTGCGATCGGCTCACCGCCAGCCGTTCCGCCAGTTCATCCAGGCGGGCTACCAGGGCGTCATCGAGTTGCACCAGGACCTGCTTGCGCGCCATGACCATATTGTAGACCATAGGCCATCGGCGGCCGCGCGGCAAGGGGTGGTTGGGGGGTAGGGAACGACTGCTCCCCCCTCCGCGCCCTGCGGTCGGGACGGAACAGAGCCTCGCCCGCCGTAGGCGGGAGAGGCGCGGAGGCCGCCGCCAGGCGGCCGCAGCGGAGAGGGCAAGACACGATGCGAGCCCTGGCGCGCTCTACCCTTACCGCCGCCCGCCTCACCCCTCCGGGGCGTACCTCTCGAGGAACTCGTAGACCTCGGCGGTGTCGGTGCCGGGGATCGAGGCGGTGACGGCCAGTGCGTGGCTGTGGCTGATCGGCGCCGCCCAGGCCCAGCCATCCCAGCGGGCAGCCAGGCGCCGGTCGGGCCGACGGCAGCAGGGCCCGTCGGGGCACCGTGAGGTCGAGCGGCGCTCGGTGTCACCTCCGCGGAAGTACTGGGCGTCGTCCTCTTCGCAGCCGACGGTCACGGCGTGATGCGGCTGGCGGTCGGCCTCCACATGGGTGGCGCACCAGAACTCGCCGACCGGGGTGGCGGTGTGCTGATAGTGGACGGCGAAGACGTCTTCGCTGTGGAAGACCTGGCGGGTGCCCCACTCCCGGCAGAGGCGCTCACCCTCGATGGCTCCGTCGGGGGCGGCGGGGAAGGGGACGCCGTCGTTCTCGTAGGCCTTCCAGATGGTGCCCTGGGAGTCGGAGCGCACGAAGTGCACCAGCAGGTCGAGGCCGTGCGTGGCCAGGTTGCAGAAGCGGTGAGCGGCCATCTCGTAGGAGACGTAGAAGACCTCCTTGAGGTCCTCTACCGAAAGGTCGCCGCCGACTTTGGCGTCCTCCAGCAGAGTGAGGGCGGCCTGCTCGGGGATGAGCACGGCGCCGGCGAAGTAGTTGGCCTCGATGCGCTGGCGGAGGTAGCCGGGATAGTCCTCGGCAGCGTGGTGGCCCAGGGCGAAGTGCCCCAGGGTCTGGAGGATCACCGAGCGGGCCTCGCGGGTGCGCAGCACGTCGCGCTGGCGGATGTAGATCGTTCGATCGCGCAGGTCGGTCACCGCTCTGGCCGAAGCCGGCACGTCGCGGACCTGCTGGATGCTGAACCCGAAGTGCGTGGCCAGGTCGGTCAGCGTACGCTGGGCCACCGCCCCGCTGCCCGGGTACCCGACGGCGCCCAGGGCCTCGGCGGCCACCTTCTCGATCTCGGTGAAGTAGTTGTCCCGCTTGCGCACCTCCTCGCGCTGCTCCACCGTCGCCCGGCGGGCCTCCTGGATCGTGGGGGTGGCCGGGGCGCAGGCCCGCTGCAGTTCGGCGTAGAGGCCCACGAGGTGCTCGAGGGCGGCGTCGGGGAGGGCCGCCGAAGCCTTCAGAGGGGGCAAGTGGAGGCGCTGGTAGAGCGGCTCGGTCTGGGCCCGCTCCAGGGCGACCTCGAGGCGGGAGCGCTTGTCGGGAGGGTCGGCCCGCAGCAGGTCGGCGGAGCGCACGTCCAGGGCCTGGGCCAACTGGTCTACCAAGCCCGGCCGGGGCTCGCGCTTGCCGCCCTCCAGCATCGATAGGAACGATGCCTGCTTGCCCACGCGCTCGCCGAGTTGCGCCAGGGTCAGGCCCCGCACCCGGCGGTAGTGGCGCAGGCGCTTGCCGAAGACCAGCGGGTCGAACCAGAAGCCCTCTTCCACCACGGTCCCTCCTGTGAACCTGAGGCCATTCTTCCACATCGGGGGAGGGCCTCAGCCGCTCACGGGCAAGCGCTGGAAGATTTCACCCGTGCACGGGTGGTGCATCGAGGTGAGGCGTCCACCCCCTCCGGCCCTCGAGGCTCGGGGCCACCTCTCCGTTAGGGAGAGGCCAGGCGCTGCCGCACCGCTTCGAACAGCACGATCCCCGCCGCCATGGCGGCGTTGAGGCTGTCCACCGTGCCGGGCATCGGGATGAGCACCTGCTCGGTCGCCCCTTGCAGCCAGACGGCCGACAGGCCGTACTGCTCGCTGCCCACCACCACGGCGACTGCCCCGGTGAGATCGGCCTCCCAGTGGGGCCTGGTCGCGGCGGGGGTGGTGGCCACGGTGCGGATGTCCCGCTGGTGCAGCCAGGCGATGGCGCCGGGGGTGTCGGCCACTGCGAGCGGGAGGGAGAAGAGGGTGCCCAGGGAGGCGCGCACCACGTTGGGGTTGAACGGGTCCGTCGTCGGGTCGCAGACGATGAGGGCGGCGGCGCCGGCGGCCTCGGCGGTGCGCATCATCGTGCCCAGGTTTCCCGGCTTCTCGATGCCCTCGACCACCAGCAGCAGGGGAGCGGGGCCGAGGGCGAGGCGGTCGAGGCCGGTGGGGAACTGGCGGGCCACGGCGAGCAGGCCCTCCGGGCGGTCGCGGTAGGAGGCCTTGCGAAAGGGGGCCTCCGCCACTTCGACGATCTCGGCGCCACTGCCGCGGGCGGCGGCGACCAGTGCCGCCTCGTTCTCCCCGAGGTAGAGGTGCGGGCAGCACCACACCTCGGCCAGCGAGATACCCCCGTCGAGGGCCCGGCGCAACTCGCGGTAGCCCTCGATGAGGAACAGGCCGCTGCGGTCCCGCTCCCGGCGATCGCGCAGGCGGACCAGGCCTTTGAGGCGGGGGTTGGCGGTGCTGGTGATCGCTTCGGCGGGCACGGCCTCACCGTAGCGGAGGGCGGGGCCCGCCGGAGAGGCGGCTCCGGCCTTCTGCCGCCCAATCCCGGGCCGGGCGCCTTCCATGATCTACCGTGACGGCGCGAGCAGTCGATAGGCCGGCAAAGGGGATGAGCCGTGCGCAGAGGACTCTCGGCGGCGGCCGCGGTGTTGAGCGTGGTCGCCGCGGCCTGCGGGGCCTCCGACGGCGGCCCGCCTGACCTCCCCGCCCCGGCGTGCGCCGCCGGGCAGGTAGACGGCGACCTGATCCTCTACAACTGGCCCAACTACCTCCCCAGTGGGTCTGCCGCCCGGGCGCTCGGCATCGAGGACCTCATCGCCTCCTTCGAAGCCGAGTACGGGGTGCGGGTGATTGCGGACACCTACGACTCCAACGAGGAGTTGCGCGCCTCCCTGGCCGTCGACCCCGGGTTCTACGACCTGGCGGTGCCCTCCGACTACATGGTCTCGGTTCTCATCGCCGAGGGTGGGTTGCTGCCCCTGCAGATGGAGGCCATACCCAACAGGGTCAACCTCGATCGCGAGTTCCTCAACCCGCCGTTCGATCCGGAGGGGCGGTTCCACATCCCGTATCTGTGGGGCACGACGGGGATTGGACTGGCTACTGCGGATCTGCCTGCCGGGCTGCCCGAATCCTGGGACCTGATCTTCGACAAAGAGGTCACTTCGGTTTTCGGCGGCAAGGTCAGCCTGCTCGACGACGCCCGGGAGACTCTCGGCGCCGCCCTCCTACACCTGGGCTACTCGCTCAACAGCGCCGACGAGGGTGAGATCCGCGAGGCGGGCGACGTGATCGCCGAGATGGTGCACCGCGGGGATGTGGAGTTCTTCGACTCGGCCGCCTTCGCCGGGCGCCTGGCGTCCGGTGAGGTGCTGGCGGCCCACGGCTACTCCTCGGACTTCTTCCGGGAGATCGCCCTGCTGACGGCCTCGGGCCGGCGCGTTCCTGAGGGGTTCGCCTACATGGTCCCCGAAGAGGGTGCGGTGATCTGGGTCGATGCCATGGTGATCCCGGCCGATGCCCGTCATCCCTGCACCGCTCACACGTTCATCAACTTCCTCCTCGATCCCCTGCATGGGGCAGCCCTGGCCGATTTCAACTGGTGCGCCACCCCCAACGCAGTGGCCGAGTACCTGATGGATCCGGACATCCTCGACGACCCGGCCATCTACCCGCCTCAAGAGGTCATGGACCGCCTCGAGTTCCTGGTCGACCTGGGCCCCGAGATCGAGGCCCTCTACGCCGAGGCCTTCGCCGCGGCGCGGGGCTGACGTCGGGGCGTCACCTCGCCGAGGCTTCCGCGGTCCGGGACCGCCAGGACCGCCAGGTCAGGATGATCAGGGTGAGGGCAGTGAGGGGGATGACGAACAACAGCATGATGCGCCCGAAGGCCGGCAGGGCACCGTGGCCTTCGGCCTGGAGCACCAGGTAGGCGGTGTAGGCCACGTAGTAGGCCAGGAGCAGGGCCCCCTCGCTTCGGGAGATGCGGTGGCCTACGAAGAAGATGGGCAGGCAGGCGACGCTCACCCCCAGCATCACCGGCAGGTCGAAGCGCAGCACTGCCGGAGCCACCGCCACGGGCTCGGGGGCCAGCAGGCCGCCCAGGCCGAGCACGGCCAGCAGGTTGAACAGGCAACTGCCCACGGCATTGCCCACGGCGATGTCACGCTCGCCGCGGAGGGCGGCCACCAGGGAGGTGGCCACCTCAGGCAGGCCGGTGCCGGCAGCCACGATGGTGAGACCGACCACCAGGCCGCTCACCCCCAGGGTGGTGGCCACCTTCACTGCCCCGTCCACCAGCCAGCGCGCCCCCAGGACCAGCAGACCCAGGCCGGCGAGCAGCAACGCCACATCGAGCACGGTCCGGCGGGTCGAACGGGGCCGGGGCCCGTACTGCCTCTCGTACTCGGCGGCCACCTCGGCCGTCTCCCGGCGGCCCCGCCGCACCGCGTACACCGTGTAGGCGACCACCCCGGCGAACAGGACCGCACCGTCGAAGCGGCCGAGGCCGCCGTCGAGAGCCAGAACCAGCACCAGGCCTCCCGCCCCGATCAGCAAGGGCACTTCCAGCCTGACCAGCCGCTGAGCCACCACCAGCGGGACCACCAGGGCTGAGGCTCCCAGCACGAAGAGCAGGTTGAAGATGTTGCTCCCCACCACGTTGCCCACGGCCAGGTCGGCCTGCCCGGCGAAGGCCGCCCGCAGGGTGACGGCTGCCTCGGGGGCGCTGGTCCCGAAGGCAACCACGGTCAACCCGACCACCAGGGGGGAGATGCCGATGGCCCGCGCCAGGCCGGAGGCACCTCGCACCAACGCTTGGGCTCCGATCACGAGCAGGACGAAGCCGGCGATGAAGAGGACCAGGGTCAGGGCGTCCAACGCACCCTCACCTTCGAGTCGCTCCCGGCAGGACCTCGGGCGGCGGCGTGCCCGGCGGCACCCCGGCGTCGGGTACGGGGGTCCCGGCCTCGAGGTGGAGGGGCACCACCCCGGACCACACCGGAAGGGCCCGGTCGGCCTCATTCTCCCTGGAGGGCCCCGATCGGGCGCGAACGGTGAAGCCGGTCACGGTCACCGCAGCCACGGCGGTGGCGGCTATCTCGGCGGCCCGGGGACGGCGGCCCCGCTCCCAGCCTCCCGGGGTGACCCGCTCGGTGATGGCCCGCAGGGCGAGTTCGACCTCCGCGGGATCCTCGGCCTCCCGGCCCGCTCCGGTCACCAGCACCGAGCGGTAGTTGAGGCCGCTATCGCAGGCCGAATGGGCCACCACCACTCCGTCGAGCACCACCGCGCTGATGCAGAGCGGCGCCCCCGAGGCCGCCGCCCCGATCACGCCGCCGGCCGGGGAGCCGTGGAAGTAGATGGTGTCGCCCACCCGGGCGTGGGTCGCCGGCAGCACCCGGGGCAAGCCGCCTTCGATGAAGGCGACGTGGCAGATGGGGGCGGCGTCGAGCACGGCGGCCGCCGCCTCCCACGTCTGTTCTACGTGATCGGGCATGACGCCAGGGTACCGGGCCGGGCCGGTCCGCTCGCGGCGGCGGGATATGCTCGCCCCGTGAGCCGAGAAGGTGAGGCGCCGGGCATGCCGGACGGGGTGACCCTCCGGGGTCTCGCGGGCAGGGGCGACCTGGCCGCGTGCCTCGACGTGCAGCGGGCGGTGTGGGGCGACGACCCCCGGGAACTGGTGCCGCCCGTCGTCCTCGAAGCCACCCTGTGCGCCGGCGGACTGCTGGGTGGGGCGTTCGACGCCGGGGGCCGACTGCTGGGTTTCGTCTACGGGATGCCGGCGGTACGCGACGGGTGCTTGGCCCACTGGTCGCACCTGCTGGCGGTGCGGCCCGAGGCGCGGAGGCTGGGCCTCGGCCTGGCGCTGAAGCGCTGGCAGCGGAAGCGCCTGCGGGAGCAGGGCATCGACCGGGCCTACTGGTCCTACGACCCGCTGCTGGCGGGCAACGCCCACCTGAACCTGACCCTGCTCGGCGCCCGGGCTGTGGAGTACGTCGAGGACATGTACGGGGACGAGATCCAGGGGACGGCGGGGTCGGATCGCTTCATCGTTGAGTGGGCGCTCGATGCGCCGGCCGCGCCGGTGGCGGCGGCGGCCCCGGCGGTCGTGGGACTCGATGACGAAGACCTGCCCGAGAGCGCCGTCGTGGGGGTGGCCGTCCCTAAGGACTTCTCCGGCCTGGCGGGTGGCGACCCGGCCCTGGCCCGACGGTGGCGAGCGGCCACCCGGCGGGCCCTGACCCACTACCTCGGAACCGGGTACCGGGTGGCGGGGTTCTGGCGAGGCGAGCCGCCCCACTATGTGCTGGAGGCCGGGGGATGATCACCATCGTTCGCCTGGTGCTGCGGGAGATCGCCCTGTCGCTGCGCGAGCCCTTCCGCACCTCTTCCGGGCTCACCCATCACCGGCGCATCCTGCTGGTGGAGGCCATCGACGCCGGCGGCGAGATCGGTTGGGGGGAGTGCGTCGCCGAGGAGGCCCCGGCCTACTCGGCGGAGACGGTCGACACCGCCTGGCTGGCCATCCCCGGGTGGGTGGCGCCCGCGGTGCTGGGGCGCGAGTTCGTCGGCCCGCAAGACCTTCTCCCGGCCCTCGATCGGGCCTTCCGGGGGCATCCCATGGCCAAGGCGGCGGTAGAGATGGCCGCCTGGGACCTGGCGGCCCGGCAGGAGGGGGTGTCGCTGTCCCGCCTGCTGGGCGGCACCCGGGACCGGGTGGAGACGGGGATCAGCCTCGGCATCCAGGCTTCGCCGGCGGCACTGGCGGAGCGGGCGCGGGCGGCGGTGGAGGAGGGCTACCGCCGGGTGAAGGTGAAGGTGGCGCCCGGGGAGGACGCGCCCTTCGCCACGGCGGCGCGGGAGGCGGTAGGGGAGGGGTTCCCGCTGTCGCTGGACGCCAACGCCGCCTACACCCTCGGCGACCTGGAAGTGCTGCAGCGCCTCGACGCCTTGCACCCGGCGATGATCGAGCAACCTCTAGACCCCGACGACCTGACGGGCCACGCCCGGCTGCAGGCCGCCCTACAGGCGCCGCTGTGCCTGGACGAGTCGATCACCTCGGCGGCCCGAGGCGAGGACGCCATCGCCCTGGGGGCGGCGCGG
>JALOLI010000013.1 GCA_025456165.1 Acidimicrobiia bacterium
CCGCGCTCTCCGCCCTCTCGGGGGTCGACCCGGACGGCGCCGCCTGGGACGAGGCCTTCGCCGCCGAAGGGGCCGCCGACGCCGCCCTGGCCGGCCTCTACGCCCGCCGGCCCCGCCTCGCCGCCTCGGATCGGGACTTCTACACGGTCGTCCGCTCCCGGGAGTACCTGCCGGCCGAGGAGTTTGCCGCCGTGGCCGCCGCCCTCCCGGAGGGGGACGCCCCCGCCGGCATGGGGCTGATGCTGTCGGGCATCGTCGCCGAACCGCTCGACCTCTTCGACCACCTGGCCGCGATGGGCGCCCGGGTAGTGGCCGACGACCTGGCCGGCGGCGCTCGCCGCCTCTATCCCCCGGCCGAGCCGGGCGACCCGTTCGAGCGACTCGCCGCCCGTCTGCTCGGCGGCCCGCCCGATCCGACGCGGGGCGATCCCATCGCCACCCGGGCGGCGTGGCTCCTGGAGCAGATGAGATCGACGGGCGCCCGAGGGCTGGTCGTCTTCGACCCCAAGTTCTGCGAGCCCGAGCTGTTCGATGTGCCCCTCCTTCGCCAGCACCTCGCGGCGGCCGGCTTCCCGGTCCTGCACGTCGAGGTGGAACTGACCGGGAGCCTGAGCCAGCAGACCCTGACCCGCCTGGAGGCCTTCGTGGAGACGCTGCGATGAGCCGCCTCGGCCATCTCATCGGCTACCGCCTGGTGGGGCGGACGGGCCTGCGCCTGCAGCGCCGCCGCGAGGAGCGGCGCCTGGACCGGCCGGCCGACCCGGAGCGCCCGCTGTCGCCCCCCCTGCGCAGCATCGCCCAGATGCGGGAGATGATGTCCCGTCACTACCTGGAGGGGCGCCACGTCGACGGGGTGCGCCCGGTGGCCTGGGTCACCAGCGGCGCCCCCACCGAGATCCTCACCGCCCTCGGGTTCTTCGTGATCTACCCGGAGAACCACGCCGCCCTGTGCGGCGCCCGCCGCCGGGCGCAGCGCCTCTGCGAGGCGGCCGAGGACGCCGGCTACTCCCGGGACATCTGCTCCTACGCCCGCACCGACATCGGCGCGCTGCTGTCGGGAGAGACCCCGGTGGGGAAGCTGCCCCGCCCCGACCTGCTCCTGTGCTGCACCAACATCTGCCAGACGGTCCTCTACTGGTACCGGGTGCTGGCCGACCACTTCGGCTGCCCCCTGCTGCTGGTCGACACTCCCTTCCAGTACCGGGAGGAGCCCCGGCCCCACGAGGTGGCCTACGTCCGCCGCCAGTTGGAGGAGATCGTGCCCGCAGCCGAGCGAGTCGCCGGCAGGGCGTTCTCGGAGCAGCGATTCTCCCGGGTAGTGGCCCGGGCCAAGGAAGCGAGCGAGACCTGGATGCAGGTCCTCGAGCGCGCCCGCCACCGTCCCTCCCCGCTCACCGCCTTCGACTCGTTCACCCACCTGGGCCCGATCGTCGACCTGCGCGGGGAGGAGGCCACCACCGCCTACTACCGGGCCATGCTCGCCGAGGTCGACCGGCGCATCGCCGCCGGGGTGGGGGCGGTGCGCGAGGAGCGCTACCGGGTCCTCTGGGACAACCTGCCCATCTGGTACCGCATCGGGCCACTGTCGCAGTGGCTGGCCGCCCGCGGGGTCAACGTCGTCGCCTCCACCTATGCCCACGCCTGGGGAGAGCTCGCCCCGCTCATGGACCCCGCCGACCCCTTCGAATCCATGGCCCGGGTCTACCTGCACCCCATCCTCAATCGCTCCGCCGGCCAGAAGCTCGAGGCCATGCGCACCATGGTGCGCGACTTCTCTGCCGACGGGGTGATCCTGCACTCCGACCGCTCCTGCAAGCCCTACTCGCTGGGCCAGATCGATCAGCGAGACGGCCTGGTCAACCAGGTCGGGGTCCCGGCCCTGCTGCTCGACGCCGACCACAACGACCCCCGCGCCTTCGCCGAGGAGCAGGCGGCAGGCCGGCTAGAGGCCTTCGTGGAGATGCTGGGCCGATGAAAGGCCCCGCCGCCTTCGGCATCGACGCCGGGTCCACCACCTGCAAGGTGGTAGCGGTGGATGCCGCCGGCGAACTGGTGGCCTCGCGGCTGGAGGCCACCCGGCCCCGGCTGGAAGAGCAGGCCGCCGCCCTGGCGGAGGCCCTGTGTGCCGACCTGGGCCTGGCCGTCCCGCCCCCGCTGGTGGCCACCGGCTACGGCCGGCAGCTGGTGCGGGATGCCGCCCGCCGGGTGACCGAGATCACCTGCCACGCCCGCGGCGCCTTCCGAGCGCTGGGCCACGGCGGCACCCTGGTGGACATCGGCGGCCAGGACTCCAAGGCCATCCGCATCGGGGAGGACGGGCGCCCCGTGGACTTCGCCATGAACGACAAGTGCGCCGCCGGCACCGGCCGCTTCCTGGAGCACACCGCCGCCCGCCTCGGGGTGGAAGTCGCCGAACTCGGGCCGCGGGCGCTGGGCGCCGCCGCCGAGGAGCGGATCTCGTCGACCTGCACCGTCTTCGCCGAATCGGAGATCATCTCGCTGATCGGCCGCGGCGCCGATGTCGACGCCATCATCCGCGGCCTGCACCGCTCGCTGGTGGGCCGCATAGTGGCCATGGCCCGCACCGTGGGCCTCACTCCCCCGCTGATCCTGTCGGGCGGGGTGGCCCTCAACCCGGGAGTGCAGGCGATGATGGCCGAGGCCACCGGCATGGAGGTGGTCTTGCCCGCCTACCCCCAGTTGATGGGGGCCTACGGGGCGGCGCTGCTGGCGCTGGAGGGGTGAGCGGCACGGCGGGGGCCGCCATCCCTAGCATCCCCGGCGGTCAATCCACCCAGGAACGGTTCCCATGGCCTCCCGACCCCTCATCGCCGGCGCCCTGGCGGGCGCGCTGCTGCTGGCCGCGTGCGGCTCCGGCAGCGCGGGCCCCGACGCAACCACCTCCACCCCGCAGACGACTACTTCCACGAGTGCCCCCTCCGGCGACCGGCGGCTGGCGGCCCTCGAGGAGGCCCGGGCCGCCTACGGGGCCCCCGGTGCAGTGGCCGCGATCCTCGACAACGCCGAGGAGTGGGCCGGGGCCGTCGGCGCCGCCGACCTCGAGGGCACCCCTGCCGACGCCTCCATGCGCTTCCGCGCCGGCAGCATCACCAAGACGCTGGTTGCGGCTCTGGCCCTCCACCTCGCCGGCGACGGCCTCCTCGAACTCGACCGGTCGGTCGAGGAGATGGTGCCCGGGGTGCTGCGGCCCGGCGAACCGGTCACCGTCCGCCAACTGCTCGATCACACCAGCGGCGTCTTCGACGAGGGCAATGAGGGCGACGTAGCGGCAGACGTGGCCGCCATCGCCGATCCCGACCTGCGCGCCGAGGCCCAGGCCTTGCTGGCTGCCGCCCTGGCGGGCGAGGCGGTGATGGTCCCCGACCGGGTGATCGTGGCCCTGGCAGAGACCCACCCGCGCTACTTCGCCGCCGGCACCGGCTGGCACTACAGCAACCCCAACTACCAGTTGGCGGGCATGGTGATCGAGCACGCCGCCGGCCGGCCGCTGGCGGAGGTCCTCGCCGACAGGATCTCGGGTCCTCTGGGCCTGGCGACCATGTCCCTGGCTCCGGCCGACCGGACCAGCCCGGAACTGCGGGGGTACGACGCGTTCGCTGCCGCCGGCGGCCTCGCCGCCACGATCGCGGCCGGCCGACTGGCAGATGTCACCGACGACCTCAGCTTCTTCGGCAACGGGGGGAACGGGGGGTTGCTGACCACCGCGCTGGACCTGGCCAGGTTCTTCGCCGCCCTCTCGTCCGGCCGCGTCCTGCCCCCGGCTCTCCTGGAGGAGATGCGGGAGCCGAGCGTGCCCGCGTGGGCCGCCTTCTCCCCCTACGGCCTGGGCCTGGCGACCTACACCATGTCCTGCGGCCGCTTCTACGGTCACGCCGGCAGTGTCGTCGGCACCCAGTCGATCGCCCTGACCGACGTCGAGGGAACACGAGTTGTGGTGGTTGCCTTCAACGCCCGCGCCGCAGCCGACCCGGGGCTCGCCGCCCTGGCCGACCGCCTCATCTGCGGCGGGGCATAGAAGCCCGCCCCGCGTCACGAGGCCGGCTCATCAACCCAGCGAGGGCCTCCGGTCGAACCAGGGGCGGGCCGCCTCCAACTGAGCGGCCAGCCGGAAGAGCAGGCCCTCTTCCTCGAGTCGGCCGATGAACTGCACCCCGACGGGCAGCCCGGAGGGGGTCCAGTGCAGCGGCACCGACATGGCCGGCTGCCCGGTGAGGTTGCACAGCGGGGTGTTGGGCATGGGCGCCAGGATCTCGCCGGCCAACTGCTTGACCACGGAGCGGACCATCGGCTTGGCCGGGACCCGCTTCACCACCTGCAGCAGCGCCCGCTCGGCGCGGCTCAGGTCCAGTTCGCCGATGGGCCAGGGTGGCTGCGCCAAGGTGGAGCTGAGCACGATGTCGTACTGCTCCATGAAGGCGGCCATGACCCGGCCGGTGCGGCGCATCACGTCGAAGGCGATGTCGAGATCGACGGCCGAGCGCTGCCGGCCGACGATGCGGATGATCCAGGTCACCAGTTCCACCTCGCCGGAGCGGACCTTGCGCCCGGTGAGCCGCTCGCTCTCGGCGATCTGGAACGCTCCTTCGCCGCCGGTGAGCGTGACGAAGGCATCCACGATCTCGGGGATGTCGAGCGGCAGCCGTACCTCGGTCACCTCGTGGCCCAATTCGGCACAGAGGCGAGCAGCCGACTCCACCGCCGCCCCGCACTCGGGGTCCTGAGGCCGCTCGTCGAGCAGAGCCGACTTGGTGAAGGCGATGCGCAGCCGTCCCGGCGGCGCCCCCACCTCCTCGGCATACGGCCGCGGCGGCGGGGCGGGACGATAGGGGGCGCCGGGCGGGGCGCCGTGGGTGGCGTCGAGCAGCCTCGCCGAATCCCGCACGCTGCGGGTGATGGCGTGCTGCTCCGACAGGCCCAGCCAGCACTCCATGTAGTCCGGGCCCCAGGTGCTGCGACCCCGCGTGGGCTTGAGGCCGAACAACCCGCAGGCCGAGGCGGGCATGCGGATCGACCCGCCGCCGTCGTTACCGTGCGCCATGGGCACCATCCCCGCGGCCACGGCGGCGGCCGAGCCCCCGGAAGAGCCGCATGGGGTGCGGCCCGTGTCCCAGGGGTTGCGGGCCGGGCCGTGCACCTCCGGCTCGGTCACCGGGGCCAGCCCGAACTCCGGGGTGTTGGTCTTGCCCAGGATGATCAGCCCGGCGCGCCGATGCCGTGTGACGATGTCGTTGTCGGCCGGGGCGACGTAGCCTGCCCGGGAGCGCGACGACTGGGTGTAGGGCAGACCGGCCACGGCCGCCCCCAGGTCCTTGACCAGGAAGGGGACGCCGGCGAAGGGGCCCTCGCGCGGCTCGGCGGCCGCCGCCGCCCGGGCCCGGTCCAGGTCGGGGTAGACGACGGCGTTCAGCCTCGGGTTGAGCGCCTCGATGCGCCGGGCGGCCGCCTCGAACAGCTCGAGCGGATGTACTTGCCGGCTGCGGACCAAGTCGGCCAGGCCGGTGGCGTCGTGGCGATCGTATGCGGCGAACGGCTCCATCCCATCCTCCCCGGGGTCGTGCCCGGGAGACTACGCCGCCGCCGCCACCCGCGCCGCGGCGCTGCCGGCCTCACCGGGGCTCGAGGCCCGCGTCAGCCGGCGGGGACGATCTCGATAAAGGCGTGCTCCGGACGGCGCCGGGTGATCAGGCGGAACATCCATCCGTACTTAGCGGCCAGCGCTCCCTGGATCCGGGCGCCCGCCTCACCGTCGACCAGGCGGGCCGCCGCCTCCTGCTCCGGGCCTTTCGGCTTGCCCTTGAAGCTGCACGGTGCGATGCGCACCCGCCCATCGCGGCGCAGCCGCTTCACCTTCCCCGCCTGCGCCGAGGTGAAGACGCCGAGGGTGTCGCCCACCCGGGCGAACCAGACCGGCGTCGGCACCCCTTCCCCGCTGCGCCGGAAGGTGGTCAGGAGCAGGAACTGATGGCCGTCGAAAGAGGCGAAGGCGTCGTCCACAGGGCTCTCCGGGTCGGATGCGACGATCCTAGGAGGGCACCCGCCGGGTCGCCGCCCGGTCGCGAACAGGTCCGCCTCCGGGTCGGATGCCCCCCGACCGTCGGCCGGGATCGGGCGAAGGTCGTCTGCCGGCCGCCCACCTCTTAGCACGGATGCGGGGCCTCTCCCGAGACGGTACCGTGCGAGACGACGCCGTTATGCCCATGACCCCGCCTGCCTCCCGCAAGATCGCCTTCATCGGGTCGCACTCCATCCGCAAGACCAACGCGGTGCACTCCTTCGCCGGAGCGGTGGGGCGCAGCGGACGGAGCGTGGAAGTGGGCCGCGAGGTGGTTCGCTTCAACCCGCTCGGTTTGAACGAGGGAGCCACCCCCGAGGCCCAGCTGTGGGTGGTCTGTGCCCAGATCCAGCAGGAGCTCGAGCTGCGCAACCGGGCCGAGGTCCTGGTCACCGACCGGGCCGTCATCGACAACTTCGCCTACTTCCTGCGGGTCACCAGGGGGGAGGACCCCTTCGACGTCGAGCCCCTGGTGCGCCGCTGGTGCGAGACCTACGACCTGTTCGTGCGGCTCCTGCCCGATGTGGCCCTGCTCGCCGACGGGGTGCGCAGCGTCAACGACGCCTTCCGCGACGAGATCGAGGCGATCCTCGACCGCATCCTCCCCCAGTACATCCCCGACGACCGCCTGGTCACCCTGCGCGCTTCGGAGATCACCGAGCGCTTCGACTGGGGCGCCCTGCTGGAGAGGCTGTTCGGGCCTTCCGACTCGGCCCGGGCCCGACGGTCCCAGGCACGCTTCGTGCGCCTGACCAAGCTGCTGCCCCGCTGAGCAGCTCTCCGACGGCCGCGGCCCGTTGCCGGTTTCCGGTGCGGTAGCGTCCGGTCCCGGCAGAAGGAGACTGAGATGATCGACAAGTCGGTGATCGTCACCGGGGCCAGCAGCGGGTTGGGCGCCCACATCACCCGCCACCTCGTCGGCGAGGGAGCGCGGGTGGCTGCCGGAGCCCGCCGGGTCGACCGCCTTCAGGCCCTGGCCCAGGAGTTGGCCGGCGCCCCGGGGCGCCTGCTCGTGATGGACGCCGACATCACCCGGGCCGAGGATGCCGAACGGCTTGTGGCCGCAGCAGCCGAAGCTTTCGGCGGCATCGACGCCCTGGTCAACAACGCCGGCATGGAGGTCCAGGGCTCGATCGAAGTGCTTGCTGAGGCCGACCTCCAGGCGATGCTGCGCACCAATGTGGTCGGCCCCTTCCTATGCACCCGGGCGGCGCTCCCCTGGTTGAAGGTGCGGGGCGGCTCCATCGTCAACATCGGCTCCACGGTCGTCCCCCGGGCGCCCCGCAACCGCTTCGGCTACGTGGGCACCAAGGGGGCAGTGGAGGCGATGTCGCGCGCCCTGGCCGGGGATCTGGGACCACACAACATCCGGGTGAACGTGGTGCGGCCGGGCATCGTGCCCTCGGAGTTGCGCGGGCTCACCGAAGAGGAGGAAGCGCGCACCCTGGGCGAGCGGGTGCCCCGCATCCAGGCCCTGGCCACGGTGGGCAAGGGGATGGACGTCGCCGCCGCCGTCGCCTTCCTGATCTCCGACGAGGCCGCCTGGATCACCGGGGCGCTGCTCGACGTCGACGGCGGCTACGCCCTGGGGGTGTGGCGGTGAGGCGGCCTCACGGGACGACCGGGCAGGCCTCCTGCCGGGTGGTCGGCTGGTCGTCCCCCTCGACGAACCAGTAAGTCAGGCCGGCGTCGGATACCCCGGGGCGGTAACCACCCAGGTACACGGTCACGCTGCCGTCGCCATCGAGGAAGTAGAGGTCGGGGCGGCCGTCTCCGTCGAGGTCGCCTACCGCAAGGGCCCCGTCGTGGCCGGACACCCCGGTCGTCACGCGGGCCGGATCGCCGGCGTAGCCCGCGGCGCCGGAGAGGATGAGCAGCCGGGCCGGGTCGTCCGGGCCGAGGGCGAACAGGTCGGGCACCCCGTCCCCGTCATAGTCGCCCAGGGCGAAGCGCCACCCCTCCCCCACCCCCTCCGGCAGCCCGGCCTCGGTGAGCAGAGCCTCGAAACCCGGCCCGGCCCAGACCTCCAGAACGCCCTTGCCGGGTTGCAGCACGAACAGGTCGCTGCTGCCGTCCCGGTCGTAGTCGCCGGCCAGGAACACGGCATCGGGCGCGGCGGGCGCCCCCGTCACCCGGGGCCGCAGCCTCTGCCCGAAGCCGGAGGCGTGGGTGTGGATGGTGACCTCCACCCGCTCTCCCGAGGCGTCGACCTCCCACAGGTCGGGCCGGGCATCCCCGTCGCCGTCGGCCACCAGCAGGGCCGCCGCCGGCGCGATCGGCGAGGTGAGCAGCGGGGTGCACCCGGCCTCGAAGCCGTAGAGCGCCTGGGCGATCTCCACCCCCAGTCCCCCCTCCGCCGTCCAGGGGTGAGTGCGGACCACATCCGGGGCGCCATCCCGGTCGGCGTCGGCCAGGAACAGGCTGGAGCCCGCGGGCGCTGGGCCCAGCACGGTGGCGAAGGTCACGCCCCGGAGGAAGGGCCACTCCGCGGTGCGGGCAGTGGCGGGCACCGCCGGGGGGTATCCCGGGGTGTAGAGCGGCCCCTGCCAGGAGAAGTGCATCGCGTCCTTGATGGTCTGCCAGGCGCCGCCCCAGCACCAGCCGGCATCGGTCCACGCCTTCACGAACCAATCCGGCATGTCGGTCTCCAGCACGTTGTCGCCCCGGTACGGATTGGCGATGCTGTTGATGTCTATGGCCGCACCCACGGCGTGGAACGACAAGTAGCGCTTGGGGGCCACCGTCGCGGGGCGGAAGCTGTGCACCTCGCCCGAGCGGATCTCGTAGTAGTTGCCCGCCGCTTCCTCCCGCTCCAGGTTGGCGATCACCTGCTGCAGCGCGGGGACGACGGCGTCGTGGACCCAGACGGTGACCTCCCGATCGCCGGTCATGGGAAGGGCCACTTCGACCAGGTGCTCCCTGATCTCGGCGAAGTCCCGACCGTAGAAGTCGCCCCACGGGCCCCGGATCGCCTCTTCGTCGGAGAGGTCCCCGGCGACGGTGGCGTACGGGCCGCGGATGCCCTGGGCCACCCCGCACCCGGCCGACTCGTTGAACGAGGGCAGCGGGCCGGCGGGCCGGCCGGGCTCAGGGAGGTAGGGGCCGTCGGGCACCGGCGTGGTGGTGCTGGTCGAGACGGCCGCGTCGGCGGTGGACGGGGAAGCAGCCGAAGTCGAGGTCGAGGTGCCTTCCGACCCGCCGAAAGAGCAGGAGGCGGTCAGCGCCAGCCCGGCGAGGGCTACCGTCGCCGCGCCCTTCCCGGTCGCTCTCATGGAGACCCCTCCCCTACCTGCGAACCATGAAGATGGTAGGGGGCCTGCCGGAATGGACGGCGGCCTTTGGTCGCGCCACCCGCGGCGTCTAGCGTCGCCCCCTACAGGCTCAGAGCACCGAGGAGGCCGAGGTGACGGCAGGGACCGGGGAAGAGAACGCCACGGGCCGGGGCGCCGCCGAGCCCTACTTCAAGCTGGCGGAGCCCAGGGCGGGCGCCTGCGACCCGACGGGAGCCTCCATCATCAACATCGACGACTACCCCCGCTACGAGATCGCCGAGGGAGTCGTGTTCTGCCCGGTGTTCGGGAAGAACCTCTCACTCAACTTCGTAGTGTTCCCCCCGCAGAGCGGCTTCCCGACCCACGCCCACCCGGAGGAGCAGATCAGCATCGTGCGCGAGGGGACGATGGAGATCACCGTGGGGGACATCACCCGGCTGGTGGTCCCCGGCGATGTGATCGTCTTCCCCCCTGACGTCCCCCACTCCGGCCGCACCGGCGCCCTGGCCTGCCGCCTCATCGACACCTTCTCCCCACCCCGGGAGGGGTTGCGCGAGGTGATCACCACGGCCAACCCGGCCCGCTCGGCCGATATCGAGCGCTGGTGGGACCCGGGGGCCGACGCCTCCCCCGCGGGTTGAGGCGCCCGCCACGCCGCCCCGGCCGGCTCAGCTTGCCCCCGAACCCGCCGTGAAGGTGGCCATGATCCCCTCGAGCAAGCCACAGACGGCGGCATCGCGGCCGGGGCCCGGGTCGGGCAGGCGCACGGCCCGAAGGCGCGCCGCGGCGATCGTCGGGTCGGGCACCACGAACAACTCGTCGACCTCCATGCCGTCGAAGCGCATCGCCTCACCTTGGGACACCACGAGCATGCTCACCGCAGTGGCCGCCGCCGCCCGGTAGCCGTGCTCGTGCTCGACCACCTTCCCCGACAGCGCCACCACCCCCAGCGCCAGCGGTCCCTTCGGCTCGAGGGCCTCGAGGGCCGCCGCCGCCGTCTTGGTGGCGTAGATCCCGCAGGGCGGCGGGCCGCAGGAGCCGTCGGTGTGGGGCACGTCGGTGCGGTCGGCATCGGCTCGCCGTCCGTAGTCGAGGCACCGGGCCAGCACCGTGGGCACCGGCCAGGCGACGCACACTCCCCGCAGGCGGTTCTGGGCGATCCCCCAGGCGCGGTAGGCGAACACCACCGTGGAGGAGCGCACCACGGGGAGGGGCCGCCGCACCCGGGGCACGGGCGGAGGCGGCGGAGGCGGGAAGCCCCCCAGCGCCACACCCGGCGCCGCGGGGCGGGAAGTCAGCAGCACCGAGAGGGGGTACTGCAGCGGCGGGGCCGCAGGCGGCTCGTCAAAGCCCAGGCTCTGCTCCAGGTGGCGGGCGAGTCGCCTGGCCCGCTGCAGGCGGAGCAGGCCGGGCAGGGGCCGGGGCGGCGGCCCGGGATCCTCCCCCGCCTCGAAGGCCCGCCGCCATCGCGTGATGGCGTCGAGCGCCGCGGCATCGGGGGGATCCTCGGGTGCGGCCGGCGGGTCCATAGGAATGGCGACCATACACCGGGCGAACAGGTGTTCGCAACGGGTCGGGGAGCGGAGATTTCGCGACCCGGGCCTCCGGCCCGGTAGCCTCGGCGGCAGCGAACCGGGAGGCTGTGGTGCGGCAAACGGCAGGGGCCCTGCTGGCGGCGGGGATCGTGGCGCTGGCGGGCTGCGGAGGGCAGACGACGGCAACCACCACCACAGCGGGCACGACCACGACCACGACTGCACCTGCGACGACAGCTGCCACCGCCGACCCGGCGGCCCTCGGCGACGAGATAGGCGCCCTCTACCTGGCCGCCTACGACGACCTGATCGCCCTGCTCGCCGACCGGCCCGCTTCCGCCGACGCGGCCGCCGCCCTCGCCTCCCTCAAGGAGCAGTACATCCAGCAGATGGTGGCGCTGGGCCATCGGCGGGAAGCCCTGGACGACGCCGGCCGGGCCGCCGTCGACGCTCGCATCACCGCCGCTCTCGGCAGCCTGTCAACGGCCACCTACGACGCCTACCAGCAGGCCTACGCCGACTACTCCGGCGATCTCGAAGTGACCAACCTGATCGCCTCGTTCAACATCCTGGGCCAGTACGCCAACTTCGATCTGCTCCGCGAGCAGGCCCCCGACGAGGCCGAACGGCTGGGGATCGGATAGCCGTCCACGGCCCGGCGGGGCAGGTTGCGGCATGTCCCGGCCCGGCGCCCGGCTCTCTCCGATCAGGGCACGAGCCACTCGGGCTTGCGCCCTTCCACCACCCGCAGGATGTTGGCGAACCCGTTGCTGAACCGGCGCGGCCAGGAGTCGAAGGTGGGCCCGGCGCAATGTGAGGTGATGAGGCAGTTGTCCAGGTCCAGGAGGGGATGGCCCGGCGGCGGCGGCTCCTGGGCCAGGACATCGAGGGCGGCGCCGAGGAGGCGGCGCTCGCTGAGAGCGCGGGCCAGCGCCGCCTCGTCGATGATCTCTCCGCGTGCGGTGTTGACCAGCAGGGCGCCCGGCTTCATCAGTGCGAGTTCGGGCTCGCCGATGAGGTGCCGGGTGGCCGCGCTGAGGGGGAGGTGCAGGCTGACGACGTCGGCCTCGGCGAGCAGGGC
>JALOLI010000183.1 GCA_025456165.1 Acidimicrobiia bacterium
CTCTCCTTGCTGAAGTGCACCAGGCGCGCCGCCGCCTCGCGCACCTGCGCCACCCCCCCGGGGGTGCCCCCCACCTCGGCGGCGGCCACGGTCTGGATGGAATCGACTACCAGCAGATCGGGCCGCGTCGCGTCGGCGGCCGCCACGATGGCGTCGACGTCGCTCTCGGCGGCGAGCAGCACCCCCGGGTGGGCCAGGCCCAGGCGCCGCGCTCGCAGGGCGATCTGAGCGGCGGACTCCTCGGCGCTGGCCACCAACGCGGTGCCCCCGCCGGCCGCGATGGACCCCGCTACCTGGAGGAGCAGCGTGGACTTGCCGACTCCCGGTTCTCCCCCCACCAGGAGGGTTGCCCCGGCCACCAGGCCCCCGCCGAGCACCCGATCGATCTCGGCGATACCGATGAGACGGCGGGCGGCGTCTTCGGTGCCCACCGCGGTGAGCGGCACCACCCGAGTCGCCCGGGGCGGAGCGCTGCGGCCGCGGGCGGGCGGGGCCTCGACCAGCGCCGCCGGGTTCCCGCAGCCGGGGCAGAACCCCATCCACTTGGGGCTGGAGTAGCCGCAGGATTCACAGCGGTAGCGCACGGTGCCGACGCTAACGCCGGAGGGTGACAAGAAGGGCGTACCCGATCAGGGCGAAGAGCACGGTGCCCAGCACCAGGACGCCCAGGACATTGCCCACCGACCAACCCTCGGCCTGCTGGATCAGAGCCATAGCCTGCGTCGCCGAAGCCTGCATCCGTGGCACAATACCCCGACGGCGCCGGCACTCCGTGCGGGCCCCCGAGACCACTCCAGGTGAGGATCGTGCCCGACAGGCCCGACGAGCCCTTCGAAGAAGGTTTCGAGCCCTTCGAGCTCGAAGATACGCCCACCGGCGAGACCCGCCGTATGGCCCCGCGCCCCAAAGAGGCGCCGGCGCCCCGTTCCGGCGGGGGGCGCGGCGGACCGCCCACCGGAGTGCCCTGCCCTTCCTGCGGCACCCACAACCCCCCCTTCAACCGCCACTGCGATTCCTGCGGGGCCAGGCTCTCCTCGGCTCCCCTTCCCGTGGCGCCCCAGCCGATGCTGCGGACCACGGCCGGCGCCCGAGCCCTGATGGTGCTGGCCGGGGTGATCCTCACGGTGGCCCTGCTCGCCCTGGCGGTGAACGTCTTCAAGGGAGGCGACGGCCCCCCTGAATCCACCACCTCCTCTACCACGACACAGCCCGACCTGGCCATCGTGAAGCTCCAGCCGATCCGCGGAGACTGCACCTCGGAACTGCCGTCCTTCCCCTGCACGGCGCTCACCGACGACGACCCCGACAACTCCTGGAACGCCGAGGCCGGAGGGGTAGGAACATCGATCACCTTCCTCTTCTCCCCGCCGGTGCAGATCGCCGAGGTGATCTTCTACAACCTCGAGGACACCGAGCGCTTCACGCGCAACGCCCGAATCAAGGGGATCGAGATCGCCATCGACGATCTCCCCCAATCGACGATCGCCGAACTGGAGGACTCCAACGAGCCGCAGCGGGTGCAGGTGCGCAGCCTGCGCACGTCGAGTGTGACCATCACCATCACCAGCGGCTACCCGGGTCAGACCTACGAGGGACGCGAGCCCTTCCGCGAACTCGCCCTCCAGGAGATCGCCTTCTACGGCCGGGTGTCCCCCGAGACGACGGGCTGAGCGGGGCGGCCCCCTCCCCCGGGGCGCACCAGGTAGATCCAGGGGATGGACACCAGGGTCACCACCCCTTTGACCACGACGTTGGTGACGAAGGTCTCGCCCACATCACCCGCCGCCAGCACCCCGGCGAAGGCCACCAGCACGAACAGGGCGGAGTCCACGGGGATGGCAACCGCATTGGATGCCAGCACCCGGCCCCATTGCCGCCGTTCCCCAAAGCGCCGCTCCCAGCGGGAGTAGGCCTCGGTGTCGATCAACTCCGAAACGACTTCGGCCAGGATCGAGGCGAACACGATGCGCCATACCGGGGCCAGGACGGCCCCGAACGAGTCGGTCTGCGGGCCCACCCCGGCCACTGCGGGCAACCGGGCCACCAGCCAGAACAGCCCCGCCATGAGGAGGTTCAACACGGCCGCAGCCACGATGAGGGCCCGGGCCACCTGCTTGCCGGCGACCTTGTGGACCAGGTCGCGCAGGGTGAACGTGAAGGGGTAGACCAGCGTGCCGGCGTCCATGCTGAAGCCGGCCACCTCGGTGATCTTCAGGCTGGAGACATCGGCCAGGATCTGGGCCGCGGCGTAGGCCGCAGCGAGCAGGGCCACGGCCACGGGGAGAGGCGAGCGCTCCGGCATCGGGGGCGAGCGTAGTGGGCTCTCGCCGGCCGCCCCCCACATGCAGCCCCCACCGGGCGGCCTGCAGCCGCCCCGCCTCCCCCGCACCCGCGGGGGAGGCTCGACTAGTTACTCCTTCTCGTACACCTGGCCGTCCGCCGCCGGCGGGCGGGCCTTGCCGATGATCCCGGTCACCACGATCAGGGTGGCGATGTACGGCGCCATGAGCAGGAACTCCGACGGGATGCCGGTCTGGAGGATGCCCAGCTTCCCGGCCAGGGCGTCGGCGAAGCCGAAGATCAGGGCCGCCGACAGCGCTCCCACCGGATGCCAGCGCCCGAAGATCATGGCGGCGAGGGCGATGAACCCGCGCCCGCCGGTCATGTTCTCGTCGAAGCGGCCCACCGTCCCGATGGTGAAGTAGGCGCCGCCGAAGCCGGCCACCGCCCCGCCGAGCAGGACGTTGAGGTACCGATAGCGGTAGACGTTGATGCCCACCGTGTCGGCGGCCCGCGGGTGCTCGCCTACCGCCCGGGCCTGGAGGCCCCAGCGGGTGTGGAATAGGGCGTAGGCCAGCACGGCCACCAGGATCAGCGAGGCGTAGACGAAGATGGTCTGGTCGAAGAAGATGGGCCCGATGACCGGGATGTCGCCCAGGCCGGGGATGCGCCACGACCGCAGCGGTGGCACCTCGTTGAGGTGAGGGTTGACCGCCAGGATGCGGATCGTGAGGAACGAGGTCAGCCCCAGCACGAAGATGTTGATGACCACGCCGATGATGATCTGGTCCACCTTGTAGCGGATGGCCAGCACCGCCAGCACCCAGCCGAGCAGGAGGCCGATGCCGATGGCCGCGGCCACGCCCGGCCAGGCGTTCCCGGTGAGGGCCCCGATCAGGGCCCCCATGAAGGCGCCGGCGAGCAACTGGCCCTCGATGGCGATGTTGATGACCGCCACCCGCTCGCCGAGCATGCCGGCGAGTGCCCCGAAGGTGATAGGTGTGCTCCGTTCCACCGCGGTGCGCAGCATGCCCACCAGGTTGAAGGACTTCCCGGCCGCCGCCCAGGCCAGGAAGGCGAAGATGAACAGGATGAAGGCGATGGCCAGGACGCGGTTCTGCCACTTGCCGAAGCCGCGGACCAACTGCACCCCACCGAGGAAGGCCAGGACCACCGCCACCCCGATGCCGAACGCCGCCGCCGGCACGGAGAGGTCGGGGATCCAGTCGAAGGTGTCGGTCGGGCGGGCCAGGCCGAAGTCGGCGCTGCCCTGCCCCCGGCTGCCCAGGCCGAAGAACCACAGCACGAAGAGCGCCAGGAGCAGGTAGGTGATGCCCAGGTAGCGGGCCCGGCGCATCTCGCGAGGGGAGCGGACGGTGGCTTCGGAAGTCATGCGGCCCACCCCTTCGTGATCCGCTCGGCGTCGGAGCCGGTGCGCACCCGGTAGATGGCCCGGATCAGCGCCGGGGCGGCGATGAACACCACGATCAAGGCCTGGATGACCAGGATGAGGTCGATCGACACATCGGTGGCGACCTGCATCTGGCGGCCCCCGGACTCCAGGGCCCCAAACAGCAGGCCGGCGAGCACCACCCCGAGCGGGTGAGACCGGCCCAGCAGAGCCAGGGCGATGGCGTCGAAGCCCAGGCCGGCCGAGAACCCCGGCGTGGCCCGGCCCAGCGGGCCCAGGATCTGGTTGGCCCCGGC
>JALOLI010000184.1 GCA_025456165.1 Acidimicrobiia bacterium
CACGTCGCTCCGGAAGGCCCAGGGAAGAGGAGATCGTTCCCGGAGCCACCCTTCAGCGTGTCGCAACCGCCTTGCCCGTACAGGCTGTCGGCACCATCGCCACCAACCAGGGTGTCGTTGCCGCCGCCGCCGTAGAGCACGTCGTCGCCGCCGCCTCCGCAGATGAGATCCCGCCCGCCCAAGCCGTAAATGGTCTCACCGGAAGACGTGCCCAGCATCACGTCGTTGCCGGCGGTACCCGTCAAGGTTCCGGCCTGTTGGGTCGGTCCCTCCCCCAGGCAGGTTGCCACAGCCCCGGCGGGCAGAGCGGCTGCCGTCGTCCCCAGGACCAGAAGCATCGCCATAGCCAATAGAGTGCGAGAACAGAATCCGCGCCTCATCACCTCACCTCCAGCCCTCCGGCCGGGTCACCCAGACCGGGCCAATGCCTCCCGCAACAGCCGCCAGGTCACATCCAGGTCCTCGGGGATCACCCGGGTCTCCCCCACCGTGGTGACGAAACTGGTGTCGCCCGACCAAGTGGAGGTGCAGGTGATCGGGGACCCCCGCCCCGGCCACCCGGCCCAGGTTGGAGCCCAGGTTGAAGCCATCCGGGTGCATCGCTTCCCCGCAAGCCCGCCGGGCCCGGGCCAGGAGGCGCCACAGGTCCGCCACCTCGGGGGCGGTGAGGTCGGCCAGGTCGGCCACGTGGCGGTACTGGCTCACCATCAGGTGCCCGGTCGTGTAGGGAAAGCGGTTGAGCACGCTGAAGGCCAGGGGGCCGCGCTCCAAGATGAGGGCGGCCGCGTCGTCCTCACCCGGCAGGCGGCAGAAGAGGCACCCTGCCTCGTTCTGCTCGTCGGCCGAGCGCACGTAGCCGCTGCGCCACCCGGCCCAGAGGGTGTCCACCGCGCCGAGCCTACCCGCCGGAAGCGCCGTTCGGCCCCATCAGCGCCTCGTAGAGGTAGGGCAGCGACACGTCCATCCGGTAGTCCACGTTGGTGTGGTCGTCGTCGAACTCCTCGAAGCGGTGCGCGATGCCGGCCGCCCGCAGCGCCCGGGCGAACGCCCGGGCCCCGTGCACCAGGTGGTACTGGTCGTTCACCCCGCAGTCGATGTACAGGCCGCGCAGCGAGAGCAGGTTCTCCCGGCACCATTCCTGGCGCACCAGTTCCACCGGGTCGTGAGCCTTCCACGCCGACCAGCGAGCCTCGTCCATTTCCGCCGTCTCGGGATCCACCGGCAGGCGAATGCCTTTGGGCGCCGCCGGGTCGGGGTCGTAGGAGGCCGCCATCGCCACCATCTCCATGTGGTTGAGCCACTCCTCGGTCGTCTTGGGGGCGGCGGCGAAAGCCTCGAGGAACCCGGCGACCCCGCCTTTGACGGCGAGGAAGCGGGCGGTGACCGGGAGGTGGGAGCGGTAGCAAAGGTCGAAGGACATGTCCCCGGAGTGGCAGGCCACCGCCCCCCACGCCTCGGCCCGCCGCAGGCCGTGGGCGATCGACCCGTAGCCCCCGGAGGACTTGCCGAACACCGCCCGGTGCTCCCGCCCGGGCAGGAGGCGGAACTCGGCTTCCAGGCGGGGCAGCATCTCTTCGATCAGGAAGTCCTCCCAGCGGCCCAACGCCACCGAATCGATGTACTGGTTGCCGCCAAGCGAGGTGAAGCAGTCGGGGAAGGCTGCCACCACCGGGCCCATGCGCCCCTCTTCGACCAGGCGATCCAGGCGCTGCGGCACCGACTCCCCGAACACCTTCCAGTTCAAGTGGGCCAGGCCGCTGCCCGTGAAGCCGACCAGGTCCACGAACAACGGGTAGCGGCGGGAGGGGTCCTCGTCGTAGCCGGGCGGCAGGTACACCGCGACGACACGGCGCGTGGGGTCGCCCAGCAGGTTCCCCTCCAGGGCCTGTGAGGCGATCTCGATCTCGACCAGGCGGCCCTGCGGCCGGCGGAAGTTGTGGACGGGCACGGCTCTCCTCGCTCGCTGCCCCCGACTATGCCAGGCGAGCCTCCCGGCCGCTACCGTGGGCGGGCGGCCATGGCCACCGTCGACATCCGCTGCTACGCCGAGCTGAACGACTTCCTGCCGGTTTCTCGCCGGCAGCGGGCTTTCACCCACTCCTTCTCCGTAGCCGGCAGTGTGAAAGACACCCTCGAGTCGCTCGGGGTCCCCCACCCCGAGATCGATCTGATCCTGGTGAACGGGGAGCCGGCCGGGTTCGACCGCCTGCTGGCTCCCGGCGATCGGGTGGCGGCCTTCCCCCCGTTCCGCCGCCTCGATGTGTCGGCGGTCTCGCCGGTGCATCTCCCCTTGCCGCCCGAAGCCCGCTTCCTGCTCGACGGCCACCTCGGCCGCCTCGCCCGCCACCTCCGCCTCCTCGGGTTCTCGGCCGGCCACCAGGCCGAGTCCGACGATGCCGCCCTGGCGGAGGCCGCCGCCGCCGGGGACCGGATCCTCCTCACGCGAGATCTCGACCTCCTCAAACGGACCATCGTGCGCCACGGCTACCGCGTCAGAGCGACCGATCCCTTCGACCAGGCCGTAGAGGTGGTGCGTCGCTTCGACCTGGCCGGGCGCCTGGCACCGTTCACCCGCTGCCTGCCCTGCGGCGCCCTCCTGGAGGAAGCCACCGCCGAGGAGGCCGCCGGCCGGGTGCCCCCGGGCGTGGCCTCCCGGCATGCCGACTACCGGCGCTGTCCGGCTTGCGGCCGCCTCTACTGGGCCGGCTCCCACTACCGGCGCCTCGCCGCCCTGGTCGACCGGATCCGGCAAGCCGCCGACGACCCGCACCAGTCGCCGGCGTAGGATGCCGCCCGCCATGACCCGCACCCGCTGCTCCGGCATCCTCCTCCACCCCACCAGCCTCCCCGGCCCCTACGGCATCGGGGACCTGGGGCCCGAGGCGGCCCGCTGGCTCCACTGGCTGGCCGACACCGGCTGCACCTTCTGGCAGATCCTCCCACTCGGCCCCACCGGCTACGGTGACTCCCCCTACTTCTGCTTCTCGGCCTTCGCCGGCAACCCGTACCTGGTGAGCCCCGATCTCCTCGCCGCCGGGGGGCTGCTGGCGGCCGCCGACCTGGCCGAACTGCCCGACTTCCCCGCCGACCGCGTCGACTTCGGGCAGGTCATCCCCTGGAAGCTGGGCCTGCTCGACCGGGCCTTCGACCGCTTCCGCGAGAGCCCTCCCGGCGACTCCGCCGTTCGCTATCGCGCTTTCCGCCGCGCCCAGGCCGGCTGGCTCGACGACTACGCCCTCTTCATGGCCCTCAAGGAGGCCCAGGGAGGCGGGCCGTGGGCGCAGTGGCCGGCGCCCCTGCGCCACCGGCGCCGCACCGCCCTGGCCGAGGCGCGCGCCACCCTGTCCCTCGAGGTGGAACGGCAGGCGTTCCGCCAGTTCGTCTTCTTCGAGCAGTGGGAGGGCCTGCGGCATGAGGCCCGTCGCCTCGGCCTGCGCATCATGGGCGACGCGCCCATGTACGTCGCCGGGGACAGCGCCGATGTCTGGGCGCATCCCGACCTGTTCAAGCTGGACGCCGACCTGAATCCCGCCGTCGTCGCCGGGGTGCCCCCCGATTACTTCGCCGAGACCGGCCAGCTGTGGGGAAATCCCATCTACGACTGGGACCGCCACGCTGCCGACGACTTCGCCTGGTGGATCTCCCGGATGCGGGCCCTCCTCGGCCTCACCGACCTGGTGCGCATCGATCACTTCCGGGCGTTCGTGAACTACTGGGAGGTCCCCGCCGGCTCCCCCACCGCTGCGGTCGGGCGCTGGGCCTGGGGGCCCGGCGCGGCCTTCTTCAAGCGCGTCGAGGCGGCCCTGGGGGGCCTCCCCATCGTGGCCGAGGACCTGGGCGAGCTCCACCCCAAGGTCCCGGCCCTCTTGAGGGAGACCGGCCTGCCCGGAATGAAGGTCATGCAGTTCGCCTACGACGGCGACCCGGAGAACGCCTTCCTGCCGGAGCACCACAGCGAGAACTGCGTGGTGTACACCGGGACCCACGACAACGACACCACCGTGGGCTGGTATCGCTCGCTGAGCGCCGACCGGCGCCGCCTGGTGCGCACCGCCGTGGGGAGCACCGGGCGGCATATCGCCTGGGATCTGATCCGGGTGGCCTGGGCCTCCCCCGCCTTCCTGGCCGTGGCCCCGCTGCAGGATGTGCTCGAGATCGGCCCGGAGGGGCGGATGAACGCCCCCGGCTCCTTCGGCGGCAACTGGACCTGGCGGCTGCCGCCCGGCGCCGCCACCCCGGTCCGCCGGGAGAGGCTCGCCGCCGCCAACCGGGCGGCGGGGCGGCACCGGGAGGGCTGAGCTCCGAGCCGGTCAGGCCTCGGGAAGGCCGAGGTTCTCGGCCAGCGGACCGAGCTGGTCGGGAAGGCGCAGCCACACCTGCTCGTAGAGGGC
>JALOLI010000185.1 GCA_025456165.1 Acidimicrobiia bacterium
TTCCTTGGTGCCCTCGTCCGAGGAAAGGATCTCCATGACCCCGCCCACCGGGCAGGCGGTGCCGCGCGCGTCGATCTGCTTGGCGATGCTCAGCGCACCGAGTTCGGCTGCGTCCATTCTCTACTCCTTCACTTGTGGGCCACGAGTTGGGCCTACAGGAACCAGGCTTGCTTGGCGTTGGCCGCCATGTCGACGAAGGTGCCGACCCCCACGAAGTCCATGTGGGGGTAGTCGATGAGCTCTTCCTTCTTGATCCCCATGAGGTCCATGGACATCGTGCAGACGTGAATGCGGATTCCCATCTCACCCGCCTGCTTCATGAGGTCGGGCAGCGAAAGGGCGCCGTGCTTCTTCATGACCTGCTTGATCATGACCGGGCCCATCCCCAGCATCTGCATCTTGGATAGGGGCAGCTTCCCGGCGCCGCGGGGGAGCATGATCCCGAACATCCGGTCCATGAAGCCCTTCTTGGCCGACTTCTTCGGATCGCGCAGCGCCGCCGTCGCCCAGAAGGTGAAGAACATGTCGACTTCCATGTCGTAGGCCGCCGCGCCCAGGGCCACGATGAAGGCCGCCATGGTGTAGTCGAGGTCGCCCTTGATGACCCCCAGCGCCAGGGCGTCCTTGGGCGCCGCGGCCTCGAGGGCTTCCACCCGGGCAGTCAGCTGCCTGATGAGCTCGTTCCGGTCCACTTCCGTGGTCATCCCCGCTCCCTGTCCGTCAGGCGGAGGGCCAGCCGGCCGGCCCCAGCGCCGCGTAGTCCTTGGCGATGCGTCCCTGCTGGGTGAGGTCCTCGATGAGGAGGTTCCGCACCATCTGGCAGCACTCGACGACCTTGGGGCTCCGCAGCCGGTAGTAGACGGTCTGCCCGTCCTTGCGGCCGGCGACCAGGTTGGCGTCCCTCATCAGGCGCAGGTGCTGGCTGGCGGTGCTCACCGTGCACCCCAGGGCCTCTGCGATGGCGCCTACGGAGGCCTCGCCGGCCTTGAGGACCTCGATGATCCGCAGCCGGTTGGCATTCCCCATGGTGGCGCACAACTTCGCCTGAAGCTCGAAGATCTCCAGATCAGGTATTCGCACGATTGCGAAAGTACTCACACAGCCTGTCGGTGTCAAACCGCCCCGGTGTCTGCCGGCTCGCCGGCATGCGGCGGCGCAGATCGGGAGACGGGCTTGCCGCCGGTCACCGCAGGAGGGGAGGCGTCGTGGGGAGGGCGTTTAGCCGGGCACCACGCAGGTCTCCGGCCCGACGAGAGCCAGAGCGGTGCGGAGGGCCTCACGAGTCATCGGTCCTACCATGCCGTCGGGGGTGAGGCCCTGTGCCGTCTGGAAGGCCTGCACTGCCGCCAGGGTGGCCGGATCGAAGCGCGAGGTGTACGGCTGGGGGCCGGGATCGTAACCGGCGGCGCGCAACCAGCGTTTCAGTTCCTTGACGTCGGTGCCTTTCGACTCGGGTTTCAGCAAGCGTCCGCCCAGATCCACCAACGCGGCGAAGCCCGGCTGGGCGGCTGCGGCCGCCACCGCCGCCCTGGTGGCCGACCCGACGAGCCCATCCACCTGCAGCCCGGCCTTCTGCTGGAAGGCCCGGACCGCGCCTTCCGTGGCGCCGCCGAAGATCCCGTCGAGCGCCCCGACCCGGTATCCGCGGGTCTTGAGGAAGCCCTGCAGTTGGAGGACCGCCTCACCGCTGCTGCCCCGGCTCAGGACTGGCCCGGCAGCCAGCAGGGACTCCAGCGGGGCCGGCCGCTGCAGGGCACAGGCGACGCCGGTCTGGGCCTGGAAGAGGGCGGGGTACGGGTCGACCTTGATTCCCCCGGGCGCGTGCAGTTCGAAGTGGAGGTGGGGAGTCGTGTCCTCCGCATTGCCGCTGTCGCCCACCCAGCCGATCAGTTGACCCGCCGTCACCCGCGCCCCCGGGATGATGCCCTCGACAATGCCCCAGCCGAGGCCGTCATCGGTGCCCACGGTGTCGTTGTTCAAGTGGATGTACCAGGTCCGCCAGCCGTCATCGTGCTGGAGGCCCACCGAGCAGCAGGAGCTCCCGAGCCAGTAGACGGTGGCATCGGCGGCGGCGTACACCGGGGTCATCTTGGGGGCGAGGATGTCGACCCCCTCGTGCCGGCGGGCACAGCCGTCGCGGCAAGCACCGAACCCCAGCACCGCATCATCGGCGAAGTAGATGTCCTCGCCGCCCACCGGGAAGATCAGCGCGTACTCCACCGGCTGGCCGTAGGCATAGCGCGGCTCCGTGGCTCCGGCCCCCGTACCCGAGCCGATCCCCACCGGCGCGGCGAGCCAGGCCAGCATGAGCAGCGCCGTGATCCCGGCCACGCGAAGGCGGAGCCCCTGGGGGGTGCGCATGCCCCAGTCATCGGAATCCGAACCCCCGAACCTGAACGAAAGCAGCGCTCCGCGCCACAGGATCGGGGCCCTCCCTGCCGATGAATCTGGAGACCGGGTGGCCTTCCGCCCTAGATTGGCCGTGGACCCGGCACCCGCCGGGCCGCAGGGGGCCGCCCCGAGGCCAGGAGGCAGCGCATGAGATCCGCCCGGCTCGCCACCGCCCTATTGCTCACGGCCGCCTGCCTCGCCCTGGCCGCCACCCCGGGCAACGCCGCGCCTTCCTGCTTCGGGGAGGCACCGACCCTGATCGGCTCCTCCGGCGCAGACACCCTCACCGGGGGCTCCGGCGACGACGTCATAGTGGGCCGGGGGGGCGACGACCACATCTTCGGCGGCGGCGGCGCCGACCGTATCTGCGCCGGCCCCGGCAACGACACCGTGGCGGCGGGCTCCGGCGCCGACTTCGTGGACGGCGGCGACGACGACGACACACTCCGCGGCTGGGGTGGCCGCGACCTCCTGCGCGGCGGGCCCGGTGACGACGACATCAGCGGGGGCCCCGATCGCGATGTCGCTCGCGGCGGCCCGGGCACCGACTCCTGTGATGCCGAGACCACCACGGGGTGCGAGGACGCCATCGTGGCCGACCATCGGGCCACGGACCCCTCCGTCATCCCGGACTCCTCGCGGGAGCGGGCAGCCCAAGAGGTGGTGTGGGCCTACGGCTCGACCTCCCACGGGACCCAGGTCTGGACCGGGGCGCAGTACCTCGACGACCTCCTGGGCCTCCCCGGATTCTCCTTCGCCAAGGGCTGGCACGACGTGCCCTCCCAGACCACTCCGGCTCGCCTCCGTATGGCCTACGACGGCGGCTGGTCGTGGGATGCCGGCGCCTACTACGCCACCGCCTCCGCCCTCCTCGCCGACGCCCCTCAAGCCAACGCCTTCATGTGGTCCTGGTGCGGCGAGCTCTCCTCGGATGCCACAGATGTTGACGCCTACCTCACCGCCATTGCCCGCCTCGAAGCGGAGTACCCGAGCGTCACCTTCGTCTACATGACCGGCCACACCGACGGCGGCGGCGCGACTCTGGCCGCCAACAACCAGGCCATCCGCGACTATGCCCGGGCCCACGGCAAAGTCCTCTACGACTTCGCCGACATCGAGTCCTGGGACCCCGGTGGTACCCACTACCCGAACACCGACGACTCCTGCCCCTGGTGCTACAGCTGGTGTGCCGCCCACCCTGCCGACTGCGCCGGGCTGCCCGCACCCGAAGGCGACTGCCAGCACTCCCACCCCTTCAACTGCCTGCGCAAGGGCCAGGCCCTGTGGTGGCTCTCGGCGCGCCTCGCCGGCTGGGACGGATCGTGAGGCGTCTCCCTGCCGTCGTGCTGGCGATAGCCCTGGCCGCGGCCGCCGGCTGCGGGGACGACAGCGGGGGATCGGCGACCACCCCGAACCCATCGACCACCAGTCCACCCACGACCGCGTCGGCCACGACCCGGCCCGAGCCCAGCACCACCCCTCCGCCCACCACGACCAGTACCGAGGCGCCGCCGACCACCGCGGCTCCCTCGGCCCTGGTAGCCGACCACCTGGCCGCGGCCGCCGAGATCCCCCCGGGAGCCCGCG
>JALOLI010000186.1 GCA_025456165.1 Acidimicrobiia bacterium
GCCCGAAGCCGGTCAGCACCAGGCGCGCCCCTTGCTCCTGGGCGAGGCGCGCCGTGTGCCAGGCGATGGAGTCGTCGGTGAGCACCCCGGTGATCACCAACCGCTTCCCTTCGAGCAGCACGCGGCCTCCCAGCGGTGGAGGCCGCGATGCTAGGGGCGGCCCGGCGTCAAAGGCGGGCGACGCTGCCGCCGCCGGCGGCTACTCGGGACGGCCGCCCAGGATCTGGCGCTTCTGCTCCTCGAACTGCTCGTCGTTGAGCACCCCCTCGGCGCGCAGGCGCGACAGGCGCTCCAACTGGGAAACGGTGTCATCCCCGGCGTCGCGCCTCTTCCCCTGGAGCGTCTTGCCGCGCTCCTCGCGCACCGTGTAGAGGAGGCTCTGAAACTCCTCCGGCTCCGGGATGTCCGAGAAGCGGCTCTGACCCGAAGTGCCCGCCGACTCGATGAGCAAGTCTCCGGAGCGGAGCACCCTCTCGAGGATGTTCTGGGCGAAGAGCACGTTGGTGATCTGCTCCAGAGGGATCTCCAGGCCGTGACGGGCCAGGATGCCCCGCCGGGTGATGAGCCGCTCGTTGGTGAGGACGTAGTGGGTGAACCACCACGAGATGAAGGGATACAGCCCGAGGATCAGCCAGGCGACGCCGGCGATGGCGGTGATCCCCCAGTCGAACCACTTCTGCTCGGGCGGGAAGATCCAGGTGAGGATGACGGCGGCGGTCAGCAGCACCGTCCAGCCGAACGGCACAAAGAGCATGCGCCAGTGCGGCCGGAACTCCCGGATGACCGTCTCGCCTCCGCTGAGCAAACGCTTCGGGTATGCCATGGCAGCCATGCTAGAGAGGGGGGAGGCACCATGCCGGGCGGCCCGGGACGCGAGAAACCCCGAGAGAGCTTCGGCCGAAACTTCCACCCTCTCGGGGTTCTCCCGGAACGCCCTTGCGGGCACTCCGCTGGTGAAGCCGCCCTTGCGAGCGCTCCACCGCCGGCGGCGGGCCGAAGCCCGGGGCCGGGTGCTCGACCGCAGGAGGCCCGAAGGCCGCCCGGTGCGCCGCCCCTTGCGGGGTGCCACACGACCCCTTGCGGGGTTCGGTCGGAGCTCCACGGTGAGCCGTTTCCGACCCTCCGTGGACTGCCGGATTGCTCCGGCGAGTGCAAGGAATGTAGGCGTCCCCCGGGGCGCATGCCGTGTGGAGCGGTCCCGGCTTTTCGCGGCTCAACCGATCTTTTCGCGGGGCTCAGTCGCCCCGGCGCGCTCCGAGCTCACGGTCCAGCACGAGGAGAGCGGCAGGGTGGGCGCCGGCCAGCCGCACCCGCTCGAGCACCCGGCCGACGTTGGACTCCTCTTCGACCTGCTCGGTCACGAACCACTGCAGGAGAGGCAGGCTGGCGTAGTCCTTCTCGGCCGAGGCCTTCTCGTAGATGGCGTTGATGGCCGCGGTCACCTTCTGCTCGTGGGCCAGTGCCGCGACGAACACCTCCTCGACCGAGGCGAACGACTGCCCCGGCTCGGGCAGGGCGGCGAGGTGCGGCCGCTCGCCGCGCTCGAGGAGGAAGTGGAAGAACTTGTGGGCGTGCTCGATCTCCTCCTCGTGCTGGACCTGCATCCAGCGAGAGAAGCCGTCGAGGTTGGCGTCCTCCAGGTAGGCGGCCATCGCCAGGTAGGCGTAGGCGGCGGAGAACTCGAGGGCGATCTGGTCGTTGAAGGCCTGGCGCAGGGCGGCGCTCATCGCCATGGGTCTTACCTCCGAATGAGTGGGACTGGAGGCATCGTACCGGGCGCCCGGAGCCAAGGCCGGCGGGGGGATGCCCCGAAAAGCCGAGAACCCCGAGGAAGCCTTGGCCGAAGCCGCAGCCCCCTCGGGGCCTCGTAGGGCCTTCCGCCCGGCGCACCCTCTTGCGAGAGCGCCCCTTTCGGGGCACCCCCCTGGGCGAGCGCCCCGGAGGTCGGCCGCCGCTGGGGCCTTTCGGCCCCGGCAACTTCCCATCGACCCGGGCCATGGCCCGGACGCCGGCCCCGGCAGCGGTCGGGGCGGGTCTCGAGGTCCGCCCGGCCGTCCCCCTTTCGAGGGCGATCCGCCGGTGCCGCCTCCCCTGGTCCTTGCTTCCTGGGGAGAAGGTGGCGGGAATGTATGCGCCGCGCTCCCCTCTCGTCAAGCGATCCGGCTCCCGAGTTTTCGCGTCTGCAGTCGAGTTTTCGCGCTCCCGGCCGCAGCCTCGGCCGGAGCTGCTCCCCCGGCCGATAACGTGTGTCTTCGTGCCCCGCCTCGCCCCGCCCGCCCCGCGGCTCTTCACCCGGCCCTTCGTCTTGGCCTCCCTGGCCAACCTGCTGCAGGGCATGGCCTACTTCGGGTTCGTCCACCTCCCCCGGCGCCTCGAGGAACTGGGAGCCAACGAGGTGGCGGTGGGGCTCTTCATCTCGGCGGCGGCCATGGCCTCGCTGCTGGTGCGCCCGGCGGTGGGCCGGGAGATGGATCGGCGGGGCCGCCGCCTGCCCATCCTCGCCGGCGGCGTCCTGAACCTGGCGGTCGTGCCCCTCTACCTGACGGTGAACGCCCTCGGCCCCTGGCTGGTGATCATCCGGGTGCTGCACGGGGTCTCATCGGCCCTGGTCTTCACCGCCCTGGCCACCTACGGAGCCGACCAGGTGCCCGAGGAGCGGCGCACTCAGGGCCTGGCCCTGTTCGGGGCCTCGAGCCTGATCCCCATGGCGGTGGGCGGCTGGGTGGGCGACGTCATCCTCGCCGCCGGGGGATTCGACGCCCTCTTCCTGACCTCGGCCGGGTTCGCCGCCGCCGCCCTCGCCATCTCCTTCGGGCTCGAGGAGGAGCGGATCGCCGGCCGCGCGATCCCCCTCAGCGGCGGCTTCCTCCGGGCCCTGCGCCACCCCCGGTTCCTGCCGCTGTGGTTCCTCGCCTTCAACATGGCGATGGTCCTCACCGGCTACTTCACCTTCATGCGCACCTTCATCGACGCCACCGGGGTGGGGTCACTGAGCGCCTTCTTCGCCGCCTATGCCGGCATGGCGGTGCTCACCCGCACCGTGGGCAGCTCCCTGCCCGACCGCCTGGGGCGAGGCCGGGTCTTCTACCCGGCGCTGACCGCCATCGCCCTGGGCTTCCTGGCGGTCTCGCTGGCCGCCTCCAACTGGGCCATGGTCGCCGCCGGCATCCTGTCGGGTGCCGGATTGGGCTACTCGTTTCCCATCCTGTTCTCGCTGGTCGTCGAGAGAGCCGACCTGGGGGAGCGAGGCTCGGCGATGGCGGCCTTCGCCGCCGTCTTCGACGCCGGCACCCTTGCCGGCTCCCCCACCCTGGGCTGGCTCATCCACAGCTTCGGCTACAGCACGATGTTCGCCGTGGCCGCCGTCTGGATGACGCTGGCTGTCGCCGGCTTCGCCCTCTGGGAGGTGCGCCGGTCCCGGCCGGCCGCCGAACCGGGCACCGTGGGCTGAGAGGCCCTTACAGGTACGCCCGCGCCGACCGGGTCAGCGGCAGGCCGATGAGGGCCAGCGACACGGCGATGAGCAGCGGGTGCAACACCGGCTGGAAGGGCACCAGGAACAACTCGATGACCTCGAACACCAGGAGCACGGCGCCGATGGCGATCGCTCCCAGCCAGGGCCACCGGTGCCCGGTCCTCTCTTCGATGGCGGCAGCCCAGCGCCAGCGCCAGCCAAAGAGGATGCCGGCGAAGGTGAGGGCCGAGGCGGCGGCGATGCCCAGGAGGAACAGGCCCGGCCAGAAGTAGGTGTGAACCGGCGCCCTCTCCAGGAAGTCGATCGTCATCCCGAGCGGCTTCAGAGGATCGACGACCATGGCGATGCCCCCCTGGAGTCCTCCGACGATGAGCAGCGCCAGCAGGGCGAGGAGGCCGATGACCGTCGGCGGCCGGCGCCGGTTCGTCTCGTTGCCTGCCACTTTCGCCTCTCCTCGCTCGACTCCCTGCC